>JAVBXV010000076.1 GCA_030824405.1 Anaerolineales bacterium
TACAAAGGGAAGCAGGATCAAGCCCATGATGAAGAAGAAGATCAACGAGAGAATGGCGATACGCAGGTTCCCGAACATTTGATTCGCGAGACCGAAGACCAATGGTCCGATCCATGAAGTGCCGCGTTCGCTGATCTCATAGAACGAGAAGAATTCAGCTTCCTTGCCATTGGGGATCATCTGCGCGAACAAACTGCGGCTGATGGCCTGTGAGCCGCCCATTACAAGGGCAATGAAAATACCAAGGATGAAGAATTGCGCGGTTGCAGTTGGACCTTTGAGTCCGCCATATGCATAGATCACCACAGCAGACCAGATCACAAGGCTGACAACAACGGATTGTTTGGCGCCGATCCAGCCTGCGAGTTTGCCCCAGAACAAAGCCCCGAAGAAAGCTACAAATTGGATCATCAAAATAACGGCGATCAATGTCGATTGTTCAAGTTCCAGCCCGCCCTGAATCAGAGGCGCAGCGGCAAATGTTGAAGCGACGGCAATTACCGTCTGAATTCCATCATTGTATAAAAAGTAAGCCAATAAGAATTTTAATGTTTCAGGGAAATGCTTCACTTCGCTAAAGGTCTTGCGAAGTTGTTTGAAGCCGATGCTTGCATAATTTTCGCCAGCAGGGAGTTGACGTGCCGCATGTCGCGGGCGCAGTCTGCTCCAGGTGAGGAAGGAAAATCCGAGCCACCAGATACCCGCAGATGCAAGATTAATGCGGACAGCCAACTCTCCAGGCACGCCGAGGTCTTCACTAAATGTAAAGAAGGCCAGGTTGAGTGCCAGCAAAATGCCACCGCCCATATAGCCCATTGCCCAACCATAAGAAGAGACACGGTCTCTTTCACCTTCGCTTGCTATATCAGGCAGGTATGCATTGTAAAAAACCATGGCTGCGCCAAAGGCGAGGTTGGCAACCACAAAGAGCACGCCGCCCAGCCACCATAACCCGCCAGTGATGAAGAACATCAGGATCGTTGCGATTGCGCCGATGGTTGCAAATATCTGCATCATCGTTTTTCGCAGGTGTGAATAATCTGCGATGGCTCCCAGAATGGGCAGGAATAGAACCTGCATACCCACTGAGAATGAAATACAGTAAGGCAGGAAGGAATCAGGTGCAACAGGAATTCCCAAAAATGAAACGGTTGCTGTCCCCGCTGCTTCGGCAGCTGTACGTGCCAGTCCTGCTACAAAAGGCCCAAGGAATACGGTCCCAATGGTCGTGCTGAAGGCCGAATTTGCCCAGTCGTACATGGCCCAACCAAAAATTTCTCTTCGATCATCTACCATTGCCTTGTCTGTTGCCATAAATCCTCCGGTGGTTGAATAGATGTAAGCAGGAACACGCGCCAGTATAAGGAGTTTCGCCGTCATTGTAAAGAAATTGTATAGTCCAGCTCTGCCGGGGAAGTGCTATCATGTAATGTAATATGGCCACTCTTTACAGTTCGGTCTATCCGGATGAACCAAAGATATCATTGCCGCAAATTCAGGCCTTGATCGATTCCTGCCGCGAACGCCAGTTGACGGGGTTGATCAGGCTGGCTTATTCACCTGAAGAACACCTATATTTGTTTTTCAAACGGGGAGATGTATTGACTTCCTCGTATGTCAGCTCAGAGACCGCACAGGTGTTCGTGCAGTCACAGTGGCAGGAAAAAATAAATTCCACAGATTATGTGCATTCGAAATTTGTTCCACTGACTCCGTTTGGGCTGTTTCTATCCAAATTATTATTGCAGACACACGGCAATAAAACTTCGATTTTTGCCACGCCAAAACAATTAACAGAATACTTTAATATTAAATCCAACGAAAAGGAACCATCCTTTGTTCACTTGAACTGGGTGCATGCTGCCGGCTTGGTGTTTTTGCCTGGCAATTGTAAAGATCCGCATTCCATTTATGTCTCGCAGGATTCCGTTCTTGATCAGGCAGGCATTGTTAATGCCGTTTACGAATCAAGTGAACGGCATTGTTCTGTCTCAACCTTTTACCCGGATGCATCCGTGGATGCATGGCTGGAATACCAACTGCATCGTGTGTTTGTGGATATCTCCGAGCCCATGCTCAATCGCTTTGAGACGCTAACAGGGCGCGCGCTGGTAGACTCTTTGGTGCGGCTGATGGGGTCTTTTACATTGACACAGAAACTCGACATTTCTTTTTCGACACGCAAAATGACTGACCGCGAGGTCTTTGCTTCACCGCAATCTGCCGCACAAACTTATCGTTTATATTTGAATGAAATGTTTGGGCATTTCTCCGTGGTGATCGGGCCGCGATTGCTCGCGTCCACCCTGCGGGAGATCGTTGCCAGATTGCCGAAGTACGAACAGGACTTGATAGATACGTACAGTCTTTTA
Source organism: Anaerolineales bacterium (assembly GCA_030824405.1). Lineage (GTDB taxonomy): Bacteria > Chloroflexota > Anaerolineae > Anaerolineales > Villigracilaceae > Villigracilis. Next base: position 2,373 of record JAVBXV010000076.1, read on the forward strand.
CCGGGAGGATATTTTTATGAATAAGGAAATTAATGAATTGAAGAATACGGGCGCAATCCCTGTGGTTGTATTCTTTTACGTTGTCTCTTTTCTTTTATTTGTTGGTTATGTTCTCTTGTATCATTTCGCCCCTTTTGAAGGGTCATTCAACAACCTTGTACTCAACTCCATCACGTCCATTGCCGCGCTTTCGGCCGCCGTTATTTCTACAGCTATTTTCTTTCATTATCAACCACAGGATTTTCCACGAAAAATATGGAAGAGCCTCATGCTCGGGAGTTGGTCGTGGTTTATTGCTGAAGTTGTCTGGCAAATATATGCCTTTATCTATGAAGAAGTTCCCGTGCCTGGTATTGCTGATCTTGGCTGGGTCATTGGATTTGTTTTCTTTACGATTGCGCTCTATCAACAGTACGCGATCATTAATCCCTCCCGAGTGGATACCATCCGCGTCTTTGCCATTGGCGCATGGCTGGTGGTGATGCTGATCCCAGCCGTTATACTGACCGTCCTTGATTCATTTAGCCTTGACTCCTATATTGATTTTTATTATCCCTTTGCCGATCTCTTTGTTGGCATTGCAGGGCTTGCGCTCATATTGGTTTTCAATGGCGGAGCACTGATGCGTCCCTGGATCGGCCTGATGGTCTTTGGCGCCTCAGACCTGCTCTATGCCTGGGCCGAAAAAACAGGCATTTACGCGTGGTCTGCCAACAACAGCAACATCCTCACCATTGTTATCGACTCAAGCTACCTCGCCGCCTACTTGATCCTCGCAATTGGATTTTTAGGGCATTGGATATTGATTACGCGCGGCCTGCGTGGAAATCGGACTTAATTCCTCTCGCTTCTTTCTTGACCCTCAACCTGCTACACGCTAAAATGCTTTCCCTACACTGGAAAGGATTCTTGCCGGTCTGCGCATAGCGCAAACTGGCAAATAAAACAACTATGTTCGAAACTCTCACAGGACGACTCAACCAGGTCTTTGACCAACTCCGCCGCCGCGGCAAACTCTCCGAAGCGGACGTAGACTCTGCCATGCGTGAAGTGCGCCTCGCGCTCCTCGAAGCCGATGTGCATTTCAGCGTCGTGAAATCTTTCATTGCCAAGGTGCGCGAGCGCGCCATCGGCGCAGAAGTATCCAAGGCGCTCAACCCTGGTCAGCAGATCATCAAGATAGTAAATGAAGAACTCATTGCCACACTCGGCGAGCCCGCCCCGTTGAATCTCACAGGTCCCAAGCCGCGTGTGATCATGATGGTGGGTTTGCAGGGTGCTGGTAAAACAACCGCTGCAGGCAAACTCGCGCGGCTCCTCAAATCAAAAGGTGAGCGCATCCTGCTTGTGGCAGGCGATCCGTATCGTCCCGCGGCTGTGAAGCAATTGCAGCAACTCGGCGAACGCCTGGATGTTGAAGTGGAAGCCGATACATCCATTACTCCGCCGCAGCTTGCCAAGCGTGCGCTCGATAAAGCTGAAAAAGGTGGCTTCACTCTCGTGATCGTAGATACAGCTGGACGGTCGCAGATGGATGCGGATCTGATGGATGAGTTAAAAGCCATCGCTGCAAACGTCAACCCCGTGGATACGTTGTTGGTCATCGATTCCATGATCGGTCAGGAAGCATTAAATATCGCGCAAGGCTTCAAAGACACGATCAACCTGACAGGCCTGATCCTCACCAAAATGGACGGCGACTCGCGCGGCGGCGCAGCCATTTCCATTCGTTCGGTGACGGGTGTGCCGATAAAATTTATTGGTACTGGCGAAAAGTTGGACGCGCTGGAGATGTACGATCCCTCCCGTTTGTCCTCCCGCATTTTGGGCATGGGCGACATGATCGGCCTGATCGAAAAAGCCGAAGCCGCTTTTCAGGATGGCGACAACGGCGCCATGGAAAAGCAGGCGCAGAAAATGATGAAGGGTCAATTCTCTTTGGAGGATTGGCTTGAACAAATGAAACAAATGAAAAAGATGGGGCCGCTTTCGCAGATCATGGAGATGCTGCCCGGGCAAATGGGACAAGCCGCACGCGGCATTGACCCGACCGTGGTTGAAAAATCATTTAAGCAATCAGAAGCCATCATCAACTCGATGACCCTGAAAGAACGCCGCGACCCTGATATTTTGAATGCCTCGCGCAGAAGGCGCATCGCCGCAGGCGCAGGCATGGACGTACAGGATGTGAACCGCCTGATCAAACAATTTCGTGAAGCACAAAAAATGATGAAGATGATCCAGAAAACAGGCGGCAAGGGTTTGGGAAGAATGTTCGGATAAATTATTGTCTAGGGGCGAGGTCATCTCGCCCCTAGACGTTTGTGTAATGTTTTTGGGGGAAACGTTGTCTTAGGGTGTATCAAAACAATAACAGGAACCCTTAATGATAGAAAACAAGAAACCTTTTGAAATTGGAATTTACTCCTTTGCAGAGTTGACCCCAGATCCCGCCACAGGCAAGATACTCAGCCCTGTGGAAAGAATGAGCAACTTAATGGAAACCATCGAGCTGGCCGATCAGGTTGGCTTGGATGTGTTTGCCCTCGGCGAGCATCACCGCCCCGATTTTATTTCCTCGGCCCCTGTCACCATTTTGGCCGCCGCCGCCGCGCGGACAAAGAATATCCGCTTGAGCACCGCGGTAACCGTGTTAAGTTCAGATGATCCCGTGCGTGTCTTTCAGAATTTTTCCACGCTTGATCTGATTTCCAAAGGCCGCGCCGAGATCATGGCAGGCCGTGGTTCCTTCATCGAGTCGTTCCCGTTGTTTGGCTACGACCTGAATGATTACAACGAATTATTTTCCGAGAAATTGGAATTACTTTTGAAGCTGCGCGAATCCGAAATTGTGACCTGGTCTGGTAAACATCGCCCCGCCATGTTCGAGCAGGGAATTTATCCGCGCCCCTATCAGAAAAAACTACCTGTCTGGATCGCGGTGGGTGGGACGCCTGAGTCCGTCATCCGCGCGGGGATGCTGGGCCTGCCGTTGGCAATTGCCATCATTGGCGGCATGCCTGAGCAGTTTGCGCCTCTGGTCGCCCTTTATCGTGAATCTGCAGAACGGGCAGGCCACGACCCTTCACAGTTGGATGTGAGCATCAACTCTCACGGTTTCATCGCGGACGATTCCACGCAAGCCGCCGATGATTACTTCCCCTCGTTTCAGCAGATGATGAACAAGATCGGGCGTGAACGCGGCTGGTCTGGGATTACCCGTCAGCAATTTGAAGGTTCACGCACCCTGCGCGGATCAGACTTTGTCGGCAATCCCGATGAAGTCATCGAGAAAATATTATTCCAGCACAAGATATTCAAACACCAACGCTTCCTCATCCAACTGGGAATTGGTTCCATTCCCCACGACAAAATGATGCGCGCTGTTGAATTGCTCGGAACCAAGGTCGCGCCTGTGGTTAGGAAAGAAATTTCAGGGTCATAAATTGACCTTTTTTGAAAAATTTCAAATCGGGAACCCCTGTTTCTCTGGTAAAATATGCCCCTGTGATTTCAGCTCGCAAACGTGTGAATTCCTTTCATACACCTCTCTTGCCTGTCTGAAACTCAACCTAAACCAAAGCGTCCCTGGCGCTCTCTAACGCCAGAAAACGCAACAATCTTAAGGAGTAAGTTCAATATGGTTCGAATTCGTTTACGTCGTATTGGTCTCAAAGGCCAACCCACGTACCGCTTGGTGGCTGCTGACAAAGAGTCCCCGCGCGATGGCCGCTTTTTGGAAATTTTGGGTGTCTACAACCCCCGCACCAACCCTGCGACGATCCACCTCAAGGAAGATCGCATCTTCCATTGGATGAAGAACGGCGCACTGCCAACCGATTCCGTGGCTCAGATCTTCGCCACCTCTGGCACACAGGCTCGTTTTGACCGCTTCAAGAAGGGCGAAGCTGTTGAAACCCTTGTTGCTGAAGCTGTTGAAGCTGAAGCCAAGCGTGCAGCACCTGCCCGCACAAGCAGAAACTAAGTCAGAATTATTTCATTGCGAGGAGCGTACTGAGCGACGAAGTAGCCCAACTTTTTAGGAGAAAGTTTTCCTGATTTTGGGAGTACTCCGAAACCAGACGCCCTCGCAATGACATTTAAAAGGCAATTATGAAAGAACTAATTGAATTCATCGCCAAATCCCTCGTTGACCATCCTGAACAAGTGACCGTGAAGCAAAGCGGCGGCAATCGTGTCCGCATTGAGCTGAGCGTTGCCAAAGAGGATATGGGACGTGTGATCGGCAAAGGCGGCAAAGTAGCCAATTCCATTCGCGCTCTGCTGCGGGTGGCCGCCGAACGTGAAGACAAGCAGGCTACGCTGGATGTTACGGAACCCTAAATGACCGAGAAAAAACAACCAGGCTCGCCAAAAGGCGAGTCTATTTATTTGGCAATTGGATATCTTCGCCGCCCGCATGGCGTCAGCGGTGAGATCATCATGGACTTGCACACCGATTTCCCAGACCGCATCACAGCAGGACGCAAGATCTATATCGGCGAGAAATATGAAGCCGCCACATTTGGCGGCGTCCGCGTGCATGGCAATGGTTTGCTCGTCAAACTTCGTGGATACGACACGCCCGAATCTGTCGGGCGCTTCCGCAATCAGTGGGTCTACGTCCGCGCTCAGGATGTGCCGCCGCTTCCCGAAGGAAAATACTATAAATATGAATTGATCGATCTCGCCGTGGTGGACGATAACGGCAATGCACTTGGCAAGATCGCCGAAATTTTGGAAACTGGCGCCAATGACGTGTACGTCGTTCGAGATGAATCTGGCAAAGAGATTCTTCTGCCCGCCATTCCTTCGGTCATCCTTAACGTGGATATGGAATCCCGTTTGGTCAAAGTTCATTTGATCGACGGCTTGATCTAACCAAAAAAATAATAAGTGCGTCGCATCAAACGGGTGGACATTTTTATCTTAATCAGGCAAAATCTATTCAATTAATATTTTCCAATTAAGAAGGGTGCGACGCACACAATACTCATGGACGATAAAAAATACTGGATCGGTTTCAATCTCATCAAAGGTATTGGCGCAGTCCGCATGCAGGGGCTGGTCTCGTATTTCGGCGATATGGAAGTGGCCTGGAATGCTGATTCTGATTCTTTGGCAGAAGCAGGCCTCGGCGCGAAAGTGATCGAAAGAGTCCTCGCGGCAAGAGAAACTGTCAGCCTCGATAAAGTTTGGGAGAAGATCGAGTCGCAGGGAATTAAAATCCTCACATGGGGTGATGAAGAGTACCCAGCCCGTCTAAAAGAAATTGATCAGCCGCCGCCTGTGTTGTATATTCGCGGCGAATATTTGCCCGACGATCTATTTGCCGTTGCCATCGTTGGCACGCGCAAAGTCACGCCGTACGGCAGGCAGGTGACGGAAGAGATCGCATCTTTTCTCGCCGCCAATAATATGACTGTGATCAGCGGCCTCGCGCGCGGAGTGGATGCCATTGCGCATCAGACCGCCCTGAAAGCGGGTGGCCGCACGATCGGCATTCTCGGCTCTGGAGTGGATAAGATCTACCCACCCGAGCATCGCGGCCTCGCCGAACAAATGATGGAGCGTGGCGCGATCATCAGTGATTATGCTGTGGGCACACCGCCAGATGCATCCAATTTTCCGCCGCGCAATCGAATTATCTCTGGGTTGTCTTTGGCAGTGGTGGTGATCGAAACCGCAGAAACTAGCGGCGCGTTAATCACCGCCGATTTTGCCGCTGAGCAGGGACGTGAAGTTTTCGCCGTGCCTGGCAGTATTCTTGCGCCGCAAAGCAAAGGCACGAATCGTTTAATTCAAAAAGGCGCGTTGCCTTTGCTAACCCCTGCAGATCTTATGCAAGCCCTTGATCTGACCCGTGTTGGTGCGCAGAAATCTGCGCGAAAAATCTTGCCCGCTGATGAAACCGAAGCGCGTGTGTTGAGCGTGTTAAGCAGTGAGCCGCTGCATGTGGATGAAATCCGTAATCAGGCTGACTTGCCAATTGAAAAAATTTCTGCTACTCTTGCCCTGATGGAATTGAAGGGCATGGTACGTCAGGTGGGCGGCATGAATTATGTTGCAATGCGCGAAGCGCAATCAGACTATACAGTGTAGGAGTTGATCATGGTTACAGATCCTTCGCATACCTATGCGGTGATTATGGCAGGCGGCGGCGGTACGCGCCTTTGGCCTGTTTCTCGTAAGGAAAGACCCAAGCAGTTACTCCCATTGATCGGACAGGACACTTTGTTTCAAAGCACAGTTGCGCGTTTGAAAGATATGTTTCCTCCCGAAAAGATTTTAGTGGTGACAGTTGAGGAGCAGGCGCATGAAATGAAAGAACAGGCGCCTGATATTCCCGAAGAAAATTATTTGATCGAGCCAGGTCCGCGCGGCACAGCCTCTGTGGTTGGGCTGGCGGCAACGGTGTTGCAGAAACGTGATCCGCAGGCTACGATGGCGATTTTGCCATCCGATCATTTCATCCGCAACGTGGATCTGTTTCATTATTTACTGAATGCCGCATTTGACGTTGCAAATGATGGTTATCTTGTAACTCTCGGTATCACTCCAACGGCTCCTTCCACTGCGTATGGATATATTCAGCAAGGCAAAGCTGTGAATGGCGGATATAAATACCCTGTCTATTCTGTGGTGAGTTTTAAGGAAAAACCGAGCGAGGAAACTGCACAGCAATTATTGCGCTCTGGAGATCATTCTTGGAACAGCGGCATGTTCATCTGGCGGGCAGATTCGATCATGGGTGAGATCAATAAACAGATGCCTGCTCTGGCGGCTGAGTTGAAGGTCATTGGCGAAGCATGGGGAACAGACGGGCAGAACGAAGTTCTTGCCAGCCGTTGGCTTGGTTTGAAAAATGAGACCGTGGATTATGGCATCATGGAAAAGGCGGAGCGTGTGGCAGTTCTGCCTGCAGGCGGCCTGGGCTGGAGTGACGTGGGTTCGTGGGAGTCCTTGTTTGAAGTGCTGCTTCCAGATATGAATGGAAATATTGCCACCAATGCTGGGTTGCATTTGGCACATGAAACGCACAACACACTTGTCTATGGCGGGCATGACCGTTTGATCGTCACCATTGGCGTGGACGATATGGTAATTGTGGATACAGGCGATGCGTTGCTGGTTTGCAAGACCGATCAATCGCAAAAAGTGAAGGAAGTTGTTGAGCATTTACGGAAGCACGGGCAGGAAAATTTCCTCTAGATTTTGGTGGTTAATTGAGCGGATTCATGTGTATGATGCGGTAAGTCAGTTTGTACCAAAAAACTGACATTTGCAAAAAATCGAAAAACTGCTGTAGAATGTCCATCCCGTATCCTTACGGGGTGGATTTTGTTCTTTTGAGATAATCGCGCATTTTTGCGCTGGAGGATTGATGGAAGCATATTGTATGAAGTGCAAGGCCAAACGAGAGATCAAAGATCCTGTTGCAGCTTTTAATGCTAAAAGCTCTGCGGTTACAACAGGGATTTGTCCCGTTTGCGGCACAAAACTATTTCGTATGGGAAAGACAGAAGCCCATGCTGGCATGATCCCGCCGCCGAAGCCTGAGAAGGTGGAAGTGCGTGACGGCAAGTTGGTGATCGTGGAATCTCCTGCGAAAGCTAAAACTGTAGGACGTTATCTCGGCAAGGGCTACACCGTTCGTGCATCGGTCGGGCATGTGCGTGACTTGTTAAAATCACAACTCTCTGTGGATGTGGATAATAATTTTCTACCCAAGTACCGCGTGCCGAATGAAAAGAAGGAAGTTGTAAAAGAGCTCAAACAGCTTGCCAAGAAGGCTGAAGAAATTTTCCTCGCAACAGATCCTGACCGCGAAGGCGAATCTATTTCGTGGCATTTGTTGGAAGCCGCACAGATCGACCCCGCACGCACCAAGCGTGTGGTCTTTCATGAAATTACCGCACCCGCAGTTGCAGAAGCTTTCTCGCACCCGCGTGACATCAACATGGACCTGGTCAACGCGCAGCAGGCACGCCGCGTGTTGGATCGTCTCGTTGGCTACAGTATCAGCCCCATCTTGTGGGAGAAGGTGCGTGGTCGCCTGTCCGCTGGGCGTGTGCAATCGGTGGCTCTCAGGCTCATCGTCGAGCGTGAGCGTGAGATCGACGATTTCAAGCCTGTTGAGTATTGGTCAATTCATGGTGAGTTCAAACCTGAAAAGTTGAATTCATCCTTTATTGCCAAACTGGCGCGCATTGACGATAAAGACCCAGGCCTGACCAAAGAAGATGTGGTCAAGCCGATCCTGATCGATATGGAAACCGCTGCGTATGCGGTCAGCAAGGTCAAACGCAGTGAACGGCGCCGTAAGCCTTTGGCTCCATTCACAACGTCCACTTTGCAGCAGGAAGGTTCACGTAAACTTGGCTTCACTGCCAAACGCACCATGGCGCTGGCGCAGGGACTTTATGAAGGTCAGGATATTGGCGAAGGCGGTACGACAGGTTTGATCACCTACATGCGTACCGATTCAACCAATGTCTCCGCGATCGCACAGACCGAGGCACGTGAATATGTGATGGGCAAGTACGGCAAGGATTATCTTCCCGCCGAGGCACCCGTTTACAAAACAAAATCTGCAGGCGCGCAGGAAGCGCATGAAGCGATCCGCCCTACTTCTGCGATGCGTGACCCTGAAAAAATGAAGGAATTTTTAGACCCCGCCATGTTCAAACTGTATCGTTTGATCTGGCAGCGCTTTGTGGCATCTCAAATGGAATCGGCTGTCTTCGATACCTTGCAAGTGGAAGTGACAGGAAAGACCAGCGAGCATGAATATCTTATGCGCGCTTCGGGCTCGGCTGTGAAATTCCCTGGTTTCATGGTTGTATATGAAGAAGCCAAGAATGAAGACGTAAAGACCGATGAAGATGAAGAGAACGTGAAAATCCCTGCGGGCATCACCGAAGGGCAGAAGCAGGAACTTGTCCATCTTATTCCTGAGCAGCATTTCACCCAGCCGCCTCCGCGTTTTTCAGAAGCGTCGCTCGTGCAATCTCTCGAAGAAAATGGCATTGGCCGCCCGTCCACATACGCGCCGACCATCTCCACCATTCAGCAGCGCGGATACGTGGAGCGCGTGGACAAGCGCCTTATCCCAACCGATACAGGCATTCAAGTGACAGACTTGATGCTGCAATATTTCTCTGAAGTGGTCGATCTGAACTTCACTGCGCATATGGAGGAAGATCTCGATAAAGTTGCTTCAGGTGAAATGTTATGGACAGACGCAGTTGGCGAATTTTACGCGCCCTTCTCTGCGAAGGTACTAATAGCACAGGCCGAAATGCCCGTCACCAAAAGCGGCCCCGAACCCATTGGCCGTAACTGCCCTGACTGCGGCAAGGAACTGGTCATTCGTTATGGCCGCTTCGGTAAATTCATTTCATGCAGCGGCTTCCCTGAATGCCGTTACACCGAACCGTGGCTTGAAAAGATCGGCGTCACCTGCCCGAAAGACAGCGGCGATCTCGTCGAACGCAAGACGCGCAAGGGCCGCACTTTCTTTGGCTGCATGAACTATCCCAATTGTGATTTCACTTCGTGGAAGCGCCCGATCGCTGTACCATGTCCCAAGTGCGGCGGCTTGCTGATCATCGCCAACAAACGCGAAGCCCAATGCACCAACTGTTCTGAATCCTTCCTGTTGGAAGAAGTCATGCCAGAAATGGCCTAATAAATAGTAGAGGTAAATAAAATGCATTTCTCACCACTTCCATATCTTGACCCAGGCTCTGGCAGCCTGATCATTCAAATTGTCATCGCCGCTCTTTTGGGGCTGGGCGTTGCCTTGCGTGCTTCATGGGGCAGTATTAAAAAGATGTTTGGAGTCAAACCCAAAGTAGAAGACGACGACACTGATGGCGACTCCAAGTAACGGGCAGCTTTCCGCTTCTTTCCGCGACCCAAGCGGGTTCCTGTTTTCGAGGAACGGAATCCTATACCGACAGATCAATCGCGCGTATGCAGAAGATTACGCGCGATTGATGGATTCTGGCCTGTACGAGAAGTTGGTCAAAGCCAACTTGCTGATTCCGCATGTTGAAGTGGATCAGGCTGCGGCGGATGTGAAGCGCGAAGCGGCTTTTAAGATCATCCAGCCTGAACGCGCGCCCTTCATCTCCTATCCATACGAGTGGTCGTTCAGTCAATTGAAAGATGCGGCGCTTGCGACCTTGTCCATCCACAAACGGGCGTTGAAGTTGGGCATGTCGTTGAAGGATGCCAGCGCGTACAACATTCAATTTGTACGCGGCAAAGCGATGTTGATCGACACGCTTTCTTTTGAGATCTACAAGGAAGGCGAACCGTGGACGGCATACAAGCAGTTCTGCCAGCATTTCCTTGCGCCGCTTGCATTGATGAGTTACCGCGACATTCGCCTAAGCCAATTGCTGCGTGTCTATATTGACGGTGTACCACTTGACCTTGCCAGTGCGTTGTTGCCGTTTAAAACAAAATTCAATTTTGGCCTGCTGACACATATTCACATTCACGCAGGTTCCCAAAAACGATATTCCGATAAAGCTGTCGAACAGCCACGCAAAGGTTCCATGAGCCAGCAGGCCATGATCGGCCTGATCGAAAACCTCGAAAGCACTGTAAAGAAATTATCATGGACTCCCGCAGGCACCGAATGGGGCGCTTATTACGATGCCACTAATTATTCGGATGCAGCTTTTGAGCACAAGAAACAATTGGTGCACGAATGGACAGTGGAAAAGAAACCCGCATTAGTATGGGATCTGGGTGGCAATACAGGTGTGTTCAGCCGTGAAGCCGCAGCTTCTGGTGCGTTCACAGTTTCTTTTGATATTGATCCTGCAGCAGTGGAACAGAATTATCAGGTCGTGAAAAAGAACAAGGAGCAGAATCTTTTGCCGCTCGTTCTGGATCTGACCAACCCAAGCCCCGCCATTGGCTGGGACCATGTTGAACGCGATTCTTTTGGTCAACGCGGTCCCGCGGATATGGCGCTTGCTTTGGCGGTAATTCATCACCTTGCCATTTCAAACAATGTACCGCTTGCTCAGCTTGCTCAATTCTTCGCCGCGCGCGCCAAATGGCTGGTGATCGAATTTGTGCCCAAGTCTGATTCGCAGGTGAAGCGCTTGCTTGCCTCCCGCAAGGACATCTTCCCCGATTACAGCAAAGATGGCTTTGAGGCGGCCTTTAAGGAATACTTCAAGATCCATAAAGTGGAAGCGGTGAAGGACTCTGAGCGGCATCTTTACTTAATGGAATGTGTGTCGGGTAAATAATGCAACTGTTATAAATACTAAGCTTGTTGGGGTTATAATTGTTTTTAACAAACTTTCACATTTAAGGAGCGCGGTATGCAGTTTGTTATAGCTATTCTAAAAAAACTTCCCTGGGTCACGATTGGTTTGTTTTTTGCAGGGCTTGTACTTGGCCTGTTCCTGGGTTGGGGTACAAAGGAATTCAAGGATGCAACCCCGTCCTATCTCCGCGCAGATCTACAAGCCGATTACATGCGCATGACGATCGACTCGTATCGCTTAAATCAAGACCCAAACCTGGCTGTTCAACGCTGGCAAAATCTTGGTCTTGGCGCTCAGACTGCTTTTGCGACCGTGCAGGCTGACCCCAAGTCTGCGGACCCTGCTGTAATTCAGTCGTATGGTCAGTTGGTAACCAAGATTCTTTCTGCGAATGGCGGGGCGACCCCTCCTGTTGAAACCTC
>JAVBXV010000363.1 GCA_030824405.1 Anaerolineales bacterium
TGAAGAGACCACCACCCTGGCTTTTTGTGTTTTCGCAAGATACACTATTTTCTGTGGTGTAATTTCTTTAATAAATTGCGCCGAAATATCCGAAGCTGGGTCGCGCAGGGCTTGCGAAGTCACCCAGTTTTGGCAATAGGCACAGTGATAATCACAGCCCAGCATGCCGAAGGTCAATGCGTTGGAGCCAGGCATTACATGTGAAAAAGGTTTCTTCTCGATCGGGTCATTTTGCAGCGCGGCCACATAACCATGAGGTACGAATAATTTTCCACCCTTGTTAAATCTCACCTGACAGATTCCGCGCCTGCCCTCGCGGATCAAACAGCGGTGTCCGCACGCGAAACAGCGCAGTGAGTTATCTTCGAGTTTTTCATACAACTCGCCTTCCACTGTTAAACCATCCAAAACATTTGCCAGTGTACTCATGTGGTCTCCACAAATCACGCCCACCAAGTTCCTGTAAGGGAACGCGTGACCTACTATATAATATACACATGTTAACGGTTGTAATTCAAGCAGGTGGACAATCCTCGCGCATGGGGGAGGACAAGGCGCTCAAGCCATTTTTGGGGCGGCCGCTGATCCAGCGTGTGGTCGAAAGACTCGCGCCCATTGCCAGTGAAATGATTGTAACGACAAATCAACCCGCTGAATATGGATTCCTTAATCTGCGCCTCGCCGCGGACCTCAAGCTTGGGCGCGGCGCCCTGGGCGGACTCTACACTGCGATCGCTTCTGCCACGTATCCCTTTGTAGCGGTGGCGGCCTGCGATATGCCCTTCGCCAGTAAAAATTTTTTTGAAAGCGCAAGCAGGCTGATGGTTAAGGAAGAAGCGGATGTTGTCATCGCAAAGACAGAAGAAGGGTATGAGCCCATGCATGCCTTGTATCGCCGTGAGACCTGCCTGCCTGCGATCGAGGCGGCAATTGAGGCAGATCAATGGAAGGTGATCGCGTGGTTTCCGCAGGTAAAGGTGCGCATCTTAATGCCCGACGAGTTGAAAGTTTTCGACCCGCCAGGGTTGTGCTTTTGGAATCTAAATACCCCCGAAGAATTTATTCAAGCAGAAGAAAAAGCAAAACAGGTCACGCACTAAGCGTGACCTGAAAATTTAACGGACGATCAATACCGGGCACGGCGCGTGCGCCACAACCTTTTGGCTGGTGCTGCCCAAAAGCAGACCTGCCAGCATGCCAAGGCCGCGTGAGCCCATGACTATAATTTCGCTTTGGCGTGTGGTGGCCACATTGATAATGGCTTCGGCGGGATTGCCTTCGATGAGCTCTGTGTGAATTTCACAGGGAATGCTGCCAACTTCCTTGATGGCGGCGTTGAGGATTTCCTGTGCCTCGGTTTTGCGGCTGTCAATTGCCAGCTGCATGTTGGGCTCGCCAAGGTACATGGGGATGGTGTCGAATGCCGCAACAATGCGGAACTCTTGAGGTTTCATGTTGCGCGCCAATTCGGCGGCCTTGCGCGCGGCGTGGAGCGCGTGGTCTGAACCATCTACTGCCAGCAGGATCTTGTCAAACATGTTATCTCCTTTTTCTGTGAGGTACAATTTTAGTATATAACTTTTGTGTCTAATTTTTGTTTGAGGAGCCTCCACACATGTCACTAAATCTTGATGTCATTCGTCAGCAATTTCCGTCCTTGAACCGCCCTGCCGTTTTCTTCGATAACCCTGGCGGAACCCAGATCGCCAAACAGAGCCTGGACCGCATTACTAAATATTTGATCGAGAATAATGCCAATCACGAAGGCATGTTCGAGACCAGCCGCAAGTCTGATGAGACATTACATGAGGCACATGTGGCGATGGCTGATTTCCTCAATGCTTCACGGCCTGAAGAGATCATTTTTGGCAACAACATGACGACCCTTTCCCTGCACATTTCGCGCAGCCTGGCACGCAACTTGAACGCAGGGGACGAGATCGTGGTGACACGACTTGACCATGACGCGAATATCTCTCCCTGGCTGTTGGTGGCCGAGGATAAAGGCTGCAAGGTCACCTGGATCGATATCGATGTGGAGGATGGCACGCTGAAGGTGGATGAGTTCGCCAAAGCCATGGAGCGCAAGCCGAAGATCGCGGCGTTTGGCTATGCCTCGAATGCGTTGGGCACAATCAACCCTGTGCGCAAGTTGACGAAGATGGCAAAAGAGGCGGGCGCGTTGGTTTACATTGACGCGGTGCAATATGCGCCGCACGGCCCCATCGATGTGCAGGATCTGGACTGTGACTTTTTGGTGTGCAGCAGCTATAAATTTTTCGGTCCGCATGCGGGTGCGTTGTATGGAAAATATGATCTGTTGAATGAATTGAAAGCATATAAGGTGCGCCCTGCAACGAATGAACTGCCTGGTAAGTTTGAAACAGGTACGCAGAACCACGAAGGGATTGCGGGTGTGTTAGGCGTGCTGGAATATTTCGAGTGGATCGGGAATCAGTTCGGGCAGGAGCAGGCTCAGGCGTGGAAAGAGGCGGGCTTCTCGGGCCGCAGATTAATTTTCAAGCAGGCCATGTCTGCTTTGAAGGCATACGAGTTCGAGTTGTCGCGCGCATTGATCGAGACCATTCAATCTGTCAAAGGTACGCGCATTTACGGTCTGACCGATATGAAGCGTCTGGATGAACGCGTTGCAACCGTTTCGTTCACGTTGGAAGGGAAGCACCCAAATGATGTGGCGAAGCAGTTGGGCGATGCGGGTTTCTATGTTTGGGATGGACATTATTATGCGCTGGCTGTTGTTGAAAGATTAGGCCTGCTGGATAAGGGCGGCATGGTGCGCGTGGGCGCGGCTCATTACAACACACTGGATGAGATCACAAGATTTGGCGAGGCGTTGAAGAAGATCAGTGAACAATAACTGACGGTGCGTAAATTAAATAAAAGAAGAGAGACCGCAAAGTCTCTCTTCTTTTATTTAATTCCTTATTATTTCAGGTCAGCCAGATCTGGCAGTACCTTGCGCGCTATTTCCAGAATTAATGCGCGGTGCTCTTCTGAAAGTTCAATGTATTCTGAGTTGTCCCTGCTGGTGTCGCGATTTTCCACAAGCAGAACGCTTGCATCGCGGCTGAGCAGAATGTTATGCCAGGCATTGCGTTTGACGTTATATAGTTTTCCAGGTTCCATTTGCTGTGGAAATACTCCGTCTATCTGCGCGCCGTTGCCGCCCATTAAGAGCGTGCCGTGGCCGTGTAACAATACAAAGACTTCGTCTGTTTCAGTGTGCCGTTCCATGGATGAGATTCGGTCGGGTCTGATCTCGTCCAGATAGCGCAGGATCGCCACACGCCAGGTTCCATAATCGATCAGCGGTTGATATCCGCTGCCTTCATAGCTTTTTATTTCCAGTAAAGATGTATTCATGATTTTTATCTATGCCACGGAGTTGCTTTCAATGACTTGCTTGTACCATTTGGCGCTGGATTTGATAATGCGCTGCTGGGTCTGGTAATCAATGTAGACCAGGCCGAAGCGTTTGGAATATCCATAACCCCATTCGAAATTATCCATCAGCGACCATGCAAAATACCCCTTCACTGGAATGCCTGCTTCAATGGCGCGATGCACCTGCTGTAAATGGCGCTTGATATAAGACAAACGCGCAGGGTCATCCACTTCACCATTCGCGTTGACTTCATCTACAAAAGCCGCACCGTTCTCGGTGATATGGATGACGGGAAAATCATAATCAAAATACAGGCGGCCCAGAGTCTTGTAAAGACCTTCGGGGAAAACCTCCCAATCCATTTCGGTGATCTCATCGCCGCGAAATTCTGTACGGGGGGCATTCTCTGCTTCGTTGACCTTTTCAGAACGCTTGATGCCGCGTGTGTAATAATTGACGCCTACAAAATCCACTGGAACGGCTGCAACTTCCAGATCACCAGGTTGAACGAAAGCCATCTCATCACCATAATCATTGACCATATCCTGCGGATATCCCCGCCCAACCAGCGGATCGAGGAACCAGCGATTAACATAGCCGTCCATCCATGTGGCGGCTGCGCGGTCGGCAACACTGGAGGATGCAGGGTACTGTGGCGACAAATTCAAAGTGATGCCTACATTCGAACCCGGGGAATTCCTGCGGATAACGGGCACTGCGTGCCCATGTGCAAGCAGTAAATGATGTGCCGCAGCCAACGCCTCATGGCGGGATTTGTGACCAGGGGCATGCCGTCCTTCTTCGTATCCCACGAATGCGCTGACCCAAGGCTCATTAAGCGTGATCCAATTCTTCACACGGTCGCCTAACACACGAGTGACAATATCCGTATATTCCACAAAAGCATCCACGGTTGCCCGCGCAGTCCAACCGCCTGTGTCCTGCAATTTTTGCGGCAGATCCCAGTGATACAAAGTGACATACGGCTCGATGTCCAACTTCAACAAGCCGTCCACCAATTTGCTATAAAAATCAAGCCCGGCTTCGCTTACGGTTCCAGTCCCACTTGGCAGCACACGCGGCCAGGCTATTGAAAAGCGATACGCTTTCAAGCCCAGCTTCTTTATCATTTCCAGATCGTCTTCCCAGCGATGATAATGATCACAAGCCATATCGCCCGTGTCTCCATCTTGAACTTTTCCCGGTGTGTGACTAAAACGGTCCCAAATGCTCTCGCCTTTTTCGTCCTCATTCCACGCGCCTTCAATTTGATACGACGCAGTGGCCGCTCCCCAAACAAAGTCACTTGGGAATTGAAATAACTTTTTATCCATTTATCTTCTCCGTAAAATTAGGCTACCCAAAAATTAAAACTAAAGAGCATGGCTTCCACACCCAATAGCAAAACACTAGCCAAGGTCCAGATTTTATCAAAAGCAGGATTCCCGCCCCAACGTGCCAATACCCAAAACATAGCGGGTGCGGCAAGCACATAACGGATCATCCCTTGCGGGACGCCGCTGGTTAATGAAAAGAAAATCATTGCCAGCCCAAACGCGGAGATCTCAGGTCTTTCCCTGAAGATCAACAGGCAGGCCGCAATTGCCAGCAAGACCGCTGCGAATTCGAGCGCGTAATAAAACTTTGCCTGTGAATTCCCCTGTGCCAGGGTTTGCAAAGCCTGTCCCCACACATCCAGGCTCGCGCCAATTGCCAACAGCTTGCGGCTAAAAAATAAACTTTCAACCCTGTGGAATTTTTCCGCCAGTGGTGAAATTGACCAAATTCCATAAGAGACCACAGGAGCAAGAACTGCCAATCCGCGCATCAACACAGACTTCCAATTGCCCTGCCATGCTCGATCCATCAGCCACACGATCGCCATTGGTAAAAGCAGAATAGCGCCCCCCGGCCGTGCCCACACTGCCAGCGCCGCCAGCAAAGCAGACCAACCCCATTTGCGAGCCAGCAAAAATGCCAGCGCACCAAATGTCAAACCGAGGAACAACCCTTCTGTGTAAACCTGTGCCAAAAAAAATCCACTCGGAAAGATGAGAAAATAAAACGCGGCGCGGCTGCCTCCATCTTCACCCAAAGATTCGCTTGACATAAAATACAAAGACAGCATCGCGCCCAATGCGCCCAACAAAGAGACGATCACCGCCGCCAATGTTGCGCGCGCGATCGCAGTCAATGGAAGCAGGCGCAAAGGCAAAGCCATTATCCACGTCAACCACGAATACAGCGGAAAGAAAGCATAGTTGAGGGCAGCACAATCTGTGTCTGGTTGTGGAACACAGGTCGTCTGCGAATAACTACCCCAGGAAAAGTCGGAAGTGATGCCTCTCACATTTGGGTCATCATATCCAGCTATCGCAATAGAAAGATAAAACTCCGAATCCCATGCCGCATGTTCATTCATAAATGGGTCAAGTAAAGTTGGCTTGCTGTCCTGGCTGTGAGGCATCGTCTCACCTGCCGTCCAGGACAAGGCGTTGTCAGGCGCGGTCAATTCAAGACGCGCGCCAATCCAATGCTGAAAGGCAAGCATCACAACTGCCCATCCGAGCCAGATCAAAACAAGATTACGAATCGACAAATTGCTTTTCATGCGAACTCAACGTCTCCTCAACACAAACTTTATTCGTTCCATCCATAGGCGCAGGATGATGTCTCCATCAATGGATTTTCCATCCACTATAAGTTGGAGTCTGTTCCCCAGGCCTTTTCTCTCGACCCGAACAACGCATCGGACTCCCCGATACCTGCGAGCCACCTCAATCATTCCCCTCGATGACGATGCTGTTTTCTTTATCCATACGCGATGGACACGATCAGGTGATGCACCACCCCATCACGCTGGAAGATATGTCTGCTATGAATGGCATCCAAAACATGGCCTGTAATAACCTGAGTGTTTCCATTTGTGAAATATAAGGTTACGCAATTCTCGTTTGAAGTTTGAAGGATCACGGGAACCTGACAGATCAAGTAAGCAAGGGAACCTGATGTCAGGTCAATTTGTTCCTGATTCCCATCAACGCCAAAATAGGTAAATACTGTGGGCTCGGCGAGAAATTCATCTTCCTTCAAAAGCAGGAAATCAAAAGTCAACGCACCTTGATCGATGAAAAAGCCAAGCTCCACCTGACGCGTCAGTATTTCTTCCTTGACTAAGCCTGTCATACCTGGCTGTCTGGCTCCCTGTCCCTTTGGTGTGTGCGAGTAGGGGTCAGTGGGAAAAGCGCCATACACATCGGGTGTCTTGTTGAAGCTTAATCCTTTGCGAATATCTGCATATACATCCACTAAACCCGCGAGAGAAGATTCGTTTCTTGTACGTAATATCGTTTCCTGCACAGACAGTAAAAGTTTGGAAACCATGTGCCAGTAAATACTGCCCAATCCTTCATAGGCAAAAAAGGTTCCAGAACGCCCGGTGAACTCAGCATGACGAAATACGCCTTCAAACAAAGCCTCTATCTTTTTTGCTTCAGCTTCTACTAATTCTGCATAGCGGGGCTGAGATTTAAGCGCATCCAGAGAGCGGACTACATCCTTGGAGTTTCGGATATGGCCGCTGAAATGATAGTTGCCTTTTTCATCCCTGACGACGAGTGTCTTATCATTAGACTTTACCAACTCCGCAACAAGCATCAGCCCGCGCACCTGTTCGGGCGTCATGTTGTTCTTTTCCAAAAACCCTTCCAGCTTCCGATCTGGATATAGGATGTAACTGTACTGGTCGGGACGGTAAAGTTGACTGTGTTTTAGGCTTTCCAAAAGCGCCAGAGATTCTTCCCCCGAGAGCATTCCTGACGAAAGGATGGCAGCCTGTCCTTCCAGCATTTCATACAGGGGATTGACCGATGCCGTTTCATCCCCAAGATGCAGGATGTTGTATGAATGATACAGGTTGTCATTGCGCTTATTGGCATGCAATGAATGTTCAACATACTGCTGTGCCAGATCAAGAAATGCAATTACTTCTGTTGTTGGTAATTGGGTAACTTCACCCGAGATACCCTGAGCATAATAATTCCAGCGATAGTCACTGCCAGCCTGACCCAGAGCATTCATCATGGCGCGTCTTTGTTCGTCACTGAAGGAGACAGCAAGCGTACCCATGAACTGGTTTAGTATCTCGAAAACCTGGGAATAAAATTCATGTACTTCCACGCTTAATTGAACCGCAGCGTTGGTTTCCTGCTTCAATAAACCTTTGAAAAACACAATGTATCGCAGCAAATAGGATAAGGTCACAACCGACAGCCCCTTACCTACGAGTGCATTGTTGGCGTCATTCCATTCGGGACGTTGGGTATTCATCCAAATCCCGCCTTCGGGGACAAAATTGGACAATTTAGCAAGCAGGAGGATGAGCAGTTTTTCTGCAAGCGTAGTGTGGAATATGCGCCCATTTTGGGTATGTACCAATTTGCCGTCTGTGCCTAATTCTTGAACCCGTAACTCGATCTCCCGTTCCATATCCCAATTAAATTCAATGGAATTGAAGGGGTTTTTCTGCAGATCGGCATAAGGTTTTATTTGATACGGAACATTGGCATGACTGAATATGGGGCGGGAAAGAAAAGCTCTCAGCTTGTTGGGATGTATCTTCGTGCTAATTTCCATCAGTTTTTGAAGATAGATAATTTGATGGTCGCTCCAATACCCAATGTTTGCCCATGGATTTTCGGGCTCTGGAATTTCCCAATCGATTCCCTGTTGGGTAATTCGATAGGGGTTATATCCATCCGCGGTTGTAGCATTCAGAAAGGTGCAGATCATCCCCTCAACATATTCAGGATAGGAATAGGCAAGCGCTTCCCAATTTTGGAAAATATCCCGCCAATTCCCTTCGTACCCCAACTTTAGGGAACCGTCCTGTTTTTTGATGTCGATCGTAAAACGATTCCATGGGCGGCTCGGGTCGCCATGCCTGCGGCTGAACGACAGCGGCAGGTATATGTAACTCAAGCGGATCAAGTCTGCGCAGCCGCTTGCATCTGCCCAGGCGTGCAGATCGAGAATATTCATTTCCGATGGCAGTGTGGAAAAGGCCGCCGCATTTTCATCCAGAACGATACGGTTATGAATTGAAATAAATTCGATGAAATTTTCTGTGTGTATTTTGTATTGATCAGAAAAAATACCGCCGCGCATGACGTTGAACATTACATTGGCAAAATGGTGGGCGGTGACAAGTTGGTCACTGGAAACCTGCAAACCATCGGCGCTGGCTACGATTTTCTCAAGGTTCAAATTATTAAGCGCGATGTCTTGTTCAATGACATCTGATAGTTCTGATCGATTCTTTTTTAGATTTTCAGACAGACTAACAATTGCCGCCGCATCCTTGCTGACATCTGCCACTACATGCCAGGCACGTTCCTCCGCTGGAGCAAGGTCAAGAACGGTATGCACAAAATACGCGCCGCGTTTTCCGCGTACTTCTGTTTCCGTTTTTACACCCATTCCCACACGGAATGAATCCAGTTGTGATGATGAAAGCAGGTAGTCAGCCTGCTCAAGACCGATCTGCATTACGACCGTTGCCAGAAGAGACTCGCTGGGTTCAGCCAGATCTGTCAAAGTGGAGTTCAATGCAAAGATGGCCAGACCAGTTTCCAGATTAAGTTCGCTGCGCTTGTAGGCATCCAAAAGTGGACTGAATGTGTTCTGTATCAATGAGCTTACATTGGCAGGCAGAATATTCTGAATCCCATCCACCAATTCAACCTTGCACATTGATTCGCCAAAGTTTGACAACCACGTTGTTTTTACGAAACCAAACATGTCGCTGGTGCGCCACGCGTACCGATAACTCAATTTCAGGCTGTGGTTGATCTCTTCGAAAACAAGCACAGTTCCAGGTATATTTTTGTAGATGTTCCGTTCGATCTGATACTGCCCGCGATAACGCTCGGAGAACGGTTCCCATAGACTTGTCCGTTCTTCGCGTGTGACCAATAGAATGGATTTGTTGCCAGTGTTCTCGCTGTTTTCGGTTAGCTTATCCTCCGTGTAATAGGGGAAAAGAGATTGCTCGGCACTGCCTCGCCCGGCCGAAAGCCCGCCCGTGGATGAGATAAAAAGCCAGTGATCCGAACTGCTGACGATGCTCATAAAAAATGGCGTCATGCCATCATAATTTTTTATCTTATAAAACGTGTCGCCCAACATGGATACATACTCCCCCTTAACATCCTGCTCCGATGGATTCTGTGGCGTATCACCGATGAATATTGGATGTGATTTCCGATTCGTCATTAATTAAAATCCATTCTTTTCAATAACCGTCTTGTACCACTTTGCGCTGTCCTTCAATATACGCTGTTGGGATTGATAATCCACATACACCAGACCAAAGCGTTTGGAATACCCATAAGCCCACTCGAAATTATCCATCAGCGACCATGCGAAATATCCCTTGACCGGAATGCCTGCTTCAATGGCGCGATGGATCTGCTCCAAATGGCGGGTGATATAAGACGTGCGTTTCGGGTCATGCACTTCGCCATCCGCACTGACTTCATCCACATACGCCGCACCGTTTTCAGTGATGTGAATGACGGGAAAATCATAATCAAAATACAAACGTCCCAGCATCTTGTAAAGACTTTCAGGGTGCACTTCCCAATCCATTTCTGTAACATCGCCGCGGACCACAGTTCGGGGGGCATTTTCTGCTTCGCTGACTTTTTCAGAACGCACAATGCTGCGGTGGTAATAATTGATCCCGATAAAGTCCAGTGGAACAGATGCTATTTCAAGATCCCCTGGCTGAACGAAAGCCATCTCATCGCCGAATGCATTGACCATATCCTGCGGATACCCGCGCCCAACCAATGGATCAAGGAACCAGCGGTTGATATATCCATCCACCCAGTTGGCAGCAGTCCTGTCCGCAACGCTGGGAGACGCAGGTACTTGTGGATTTAAATTTAATGTGATGCCTACATTCGAGCCCGCAGAATTTCTGCGAATGACAGGCACTGCGTGCCCATGTGCAAGCAGCAAATGATGTGCCGCGGCCAATGCCTCATGACGGGATTTGTGACCCGGTGCGTGGTGGCCAAACTCGTACCCCACGAATGCGCTGACCCATGGCTCATTGAGCGTGATCCAATTCTTTACACGGTCACCCAGCACGCGGCTGACCAGATCTGCATATTCCACAAAAGCATCCGCGATGTCACGTGCGGGCCAGCCGCCTTTATCCTGCAATTTTTGCGGCAGGTCCCAGTGATACAAAGTGACATATGGTTCGATGTCCAACTTCAACAAGCCGTCTACCAACTTGCTATAAAAATCAAGACCTGCCTCGCTTACGCTTCCAGTCCCATTTGGTAGCACACGCGGCCAGGCTGTTGAAAAGCGATAAGCTTTCAAGCCCAGCTTCTTTATCATTTCCAGGTCGTCTTCCCAGCGATGATAATGGTCACAAGCCATATCGCCCGTGTCCCCGTCCTGAACCTTGCCCGGCGTGTGACTGAATCGGTCCCAAATGCTTTCGCCTTTTTCGTCCTCATTCCACGCGCCCTCGATCTGATACGATGCGGTTGCCGCTCCCCAAATAAAATCCTTTGGGAATTGAAACACCTTTTTATCCATTGTCATTCTCAGTGAACTCCTAATGTATCGTAACGCTTACGTGAACTTCTTTTGTTCCATCCACAGGCAGCGGGATGATATTTCCGTCAATGAGTTTTCCGTCCACTACAAGCTGGACTTCGTTGCCCAGTCCTTTTCTTTCGACTTGAACAACGTATCGCACTCCCCGATAACTGCGAGCCACCTCAAACTTTTTCCACGCGGACGGTACGACCGGCGCAACCTGCAAACCGTTGTACGTTGGGCGAACGCCAAGGATCCACTGTGTGATGGCCACGTAGTTCCATGCCGCTGTGCCTGTCAGCCATGAATTTTTTGCTTCGCCATGCGTGGGCGCATCCTTGCCCGCGATCATTTGTGCGTAGACGTAGGGTTCGCAGCGATGCAGATCGCCGATCTCTTCGCGTGCAGACGGGTTGATGCGTGAATAATAATCATGCGCTTTATCGCCATGCCCAACCTTTGCTTCTGAGATCATCACCCACGGATTGGTATGACAGAAGATGCCCGCATTCTCCTTATACCCAGGCGGGTAGGAGGAGATTTCGCCAAGAGGTAAATAATATTTACTGAATGCAGGTTGTTGCAAAACGATCCCATGCGGAGTGGACAAATGCTCGCTTACCGAGTTCAATGCTTTTTCGGCGCGGCCATCTTCCACGCCCAGCCCTGCCATGATGCAAATTCCCTGCGGCTCGATGAAGATACTGCCTTCATCATTTTCCTTCGACCCCAGCACGTGACCAAAATCATCATATGCACGGCGGAACCATTCTCCATCCCAACCTGCTTCCCAGATGGCGGCTTCCATTTTCGTGGCGGCATCTAGATAAGAAGTGGAAGGTCGAAGTTCGAAGGTCGTATTGACCTTTGACTTTTGACTTTCGACGTTTTTAGTAAGTTCTGCCATTTCCTTGGCTGCCAACACAAACAACCCAGCAATGAAGACACTCTCTGCAACCTTGCCTTCTTTATTCGTTGTGGTTTGGAAGGATTGACCTGGAGTGTCTGAAAAACAATTCAAGTTGAGGCAGTCGTTCCAGTCTGCGCGGCCGATCAGCGGCAAGGTGTGCGGGCCGAGGCGGTCGAGCGTGTATTGAATGGAGCGTTGTAAATGTCCATACAGTGCTTCTTCTGAGCCAGGCTTATTATCGTAGGGCACTTGCTCGTTGAGAATGCTGAAGTCACCTGTCTCTTTGATGTATGCTGCAACAGCCAGCACCAGCCAGAGCGGGTCATCATTGAAACCTGAGCCCACTTCATTATTTCCGCGCTTGGTCAGCGGTTGGTATTGATGATAGGCGCCACCTGTTTCAAGCTGCGTGGCGGAGATGTCTAAAATGCGTTCGCGTGCGCGCTCAGGGATGAGATGCACGAAACCGAGCAGGTCCTGATTTGAATCGCGGAATCCCATTCCGCGCCCGATGCCGCTTTCAAAATATGAAGCCGAGCGGCTCATGTTGAAGGTGATCATGGTCTGGTATGCGTTCCAAATGTTGACCATGCGGTCGGTATGTTGATCTGGCGTGGTCACCTGGAATTTATCAAGCAGGTTTTCCCAGTGGACGCGTAATTTCTGAAAAGCCTTTTCAACTTCGTCCGCTTTCAAATATTTTGAAATGACAGGCTTCACGGTGCGCTTGTTGATGATCTGTGACTCGGGCGGGTCGAACTTCGCATCTTTGGGATTCTCGTGATAGCCAAGCACGAAGATGATTTTCTTCTGTTCGCCCGCTTCCAACTTAACGTGGACGTGGTGAGAACCCATCGGCTGCCAGCCATGTGCGATCGAATCTGCTGAGCGGCCTGTTTCAACCACCTGCGGAGATTCCCAGCCGCGATATGCGCCAAGGAAGGCATCTCGTTGTGTGTCAAAGCCAGCCAGTTTTTCCGAGCAGGCAAAATAGGCAAAGTGATCGCGGCGTTCGCGATATTCGGTCTTGTGATAGATGACATCGTCAACGACTTCGACTTGTCCAATGGAGTAATTGCGTTGGAAGTTGGTGGCATCGTCCATCGCGTCCCAGAGATTGAACTCGATCGCCGAGAAGACAGACAGATCTGCGGCTTCGTCACGTTGATTGGTGAGAGTCATTTCCCAGATTTCAAGATTTTCACCCAGGGGAACAAAGTACCGCGTTTGCGATTCAATGCCCGCCAATCTTGAGTGGATGATGGTGTAGCCCATGCCGTGACGACATTCGTAAAAATCCAAAGGCGTACGAGTCGGCATCCAGGTGGGCGACCATGTTCGAGCGGGGGAGGAGGCGTTATCTCTCAAATAGATATACCGTCCGCCAGAATCCAACGGCGCATCGTTATAACGATAACGGGTCAGGCGTCGCAGGCGTGCATCTTTATAAAAGGAATATCCGCCTGCTGTGTTGGAGATCAACCCAAAATAGGATTCACTGCCGAGATAATTGATCCACGGTAATGGGGTTTCTGGAGTTTCAATAACGTACTCACGATTCAAATCGTCAAAATGTCCGTAGCGCATAAGACCTCAATGAAAAATAATATAAGTAGGGGCGACCCGTCATTGCATCGTCAGACAAGCTGATATCCGCTGGGCGGGCCGCCCCTACGACTTTATATTTGACTCAACTTCTCAAAACTGGATGTCAACGCTGGGTATAACTCTTGATACAGCGGATACATCTTGCGATAAATTTTTACCTGCTCATCATCGGGCAGGGTTTGCCCAGTGAGTTTGACAGTTTCTTTGCATGCAGTGAGAACATTTGCCCATGCGCCTGCGCCAACGCCAGCCAGCAGTGCCGCGCCGAAAGCCGCGCCTTCAGAGGTGTTGACTGTGACCAACTCCGCTTCCAAAACAGAAGCGAGGATCTGACGCCACAGCGCGCCCTTCGTGC
>JAVBXV010000357.1 GCA_030824405.1 Anaerolineales bacterium
ACCGCAGTGGCGCAGATCAGTGCGCCAAGCGCAACTCCTGCGGTAATCGACACGCCCATCCCAACTGCAACCATCGTGCGCACACCGCCCGTATTACCAGCCGCATATCAAACCCCTTTGCTCAAAGCAGAAGACCTGCCGCGAACTTATATCGCAGACAGCTGCCAGTATCTGCAAAATAAATGGAACGTAAACAACTCCGCGCCAGGCACCACAGTCATGGTCATCATGTTCCATGGCATCTCAAAGGATGCCCCAGAGAATGTAAACGGCATCTCTTCTGATGATTTCAAAAAACTTATGAACGATCTTTTTGAAATGGGCTTTCAAGTCATCAACATGCAGCAAATGTCAGATTTCATGTACAACAACGCAAAGATCCCGCAACGCTCCGCTCTGCTCATCGTGGACGACCGTCACTTTGCCGAATACTTCAACGATCACTTCCGTCCATTCTATGAACAATGGGGCTGGCCCGTTGTAAATGCCTATATCGGATTGGATGAACGCACCGATCTATGGGCTGAAAACGCCTCTCTCTCCGCCGAAGGCTGGGTGGACTACCAGGCACATGGCTACATCCATAACATCAACATCACGAACTCCTCCACCGACGAATTCATCATGAGCGAAATGGGCGGCGCGATCACGTCCATTCAAAAATATATGAACAAGACCCCCATCGCATACATCTGGCCTGGAGGTGGATTCACTCCGCGGGCAGTGGAACTCGCTCCTCAGTTGGGATACAAATTAGGCTTCACCGTCAATGCGCGCGGACCTGTCATGTACAACTGGGTTCCCCAGGCAGATACTGTCAATGCATCCAATACACTGGCCATTCCTGAAACACCTGCGAACAATCCGCTGATGACCCTGCCCCGTTATTGGGCGCCGAACGCCCGCGGCGAGTTGGACAATGTCCGCCAGATCAGCGACCAGGCCATTGCCTATGCAGAACAAGGCAAAGCCACAGAGATCGATTACTACAACATTGTCTGCGCCCCCACCTACGGACCCATCCCAGGCTTTCCATAAAATTACAGATATCATTTTTTGAAATAACGAAGCGGTGCTGTGTCTATAAAATGGATATAGCACCGCTTTTAAGGCTAAAAAATATCGTTTACAATGGGAACCATGCACACCCAAGAATCGAACAGCAATTACATACTCTTCCGATGCGCGATCATTTTGATGATCGTTTTTACTCTGATCTCCTGCGAACCGTTTACCACTTCCTCCACCCCAACCACCGCAAATACAACCACGCAAGTTATTCCACCTGCGCTTCCGCCGATCTATCAATCCGAATTCCTGAATCCGCTGGATGCCCCGCACACGTATGCGGAAGATACCTGTAAATACCTGCGAAACAAATGGCACCCAGCCAACGCACAACCTGGGACAGTGGTCATGATCATCATGTTCCACGAGATCTTCAGCAGCCAGCCAGAAGACCCTGAAAATCTGGACGATGTAGAAACGTTTGAATTTGCCCGTATCATGCTACAGCTACGCGAGCAGGGCTTTGAGGCGATCAACACAAAAGAGTTCCTGGCTTTTATGGAACGCAATGTCAAGATCCCCACCCGTTCTGTCCTGATCATTCAGGATGCCCCGCACGATGCAGCGTATTTTGATAAATACTTTGGAGATGCATGGAACGACTGGAAGTGGCCCATCGTCAACGGCTGGACGAGTGAAGCTGACAACATATCAGATACTATGTTGCAAGAAAATATCCTCATGGAAATTGAAGGACGCGTGGATCATCAATTACAAGGAATGATCCCTGGCTCAATTCTGACAGACAACTCCTCCAAGGCTGTGATCGCCCGTGAGTTGAAAAACCCGATCGATCCCTTTATCGAACAATTCAGCAAGAATCCCATTGCGATCATCTGGCCTGATGGCGGGTTCGGAATGCGGCCTGTACAAGCCGCTCGACAACTGGGATACCAACTCGGCTTTACCGCCAACTCACGCGGACCTGTCATGTACAATTGGGTACCACTTGCTGATACCGTTGACCCGCAACGCCCAGACTACATCCCTGAGGCCTTCATCAAAGACCCCTTGATGACCCTGCCGCGTTACTGGCCTTATCAAGTACTTAATAATCTTGATGCAGTACGCGTGATGGGCAATCAAGCCGCCGCGTATGCGCAGGAAAATAAAGCCGCGGAATTTGAATATTACAAAGTGGTTTGTGAATCAACCTACGGCCCCATCCCGACACCATAAATCGGAGGAACCCCCATGACAGACTGTATTTTTTGCAAGATCATCTCAGGCGATATTCCCAGCACCAATGTATATAAAGACGGACAGACGACGGCCTTTCGCGATATCAACCCCGCCGCGCCAACCCATATTTTGATCGTCCCCAACAAACACATTGACTCGGTCAACGTGCTGGGTAGCGACGATGAATCCTTGATCGGGCATCTCTTCACCGTAGCCAAACAACTTGCCGCGCAGGAGGGAATCGCCGATGGCGGGTACCGTCTCATCGTCAACACAGGTGAAGGAGCGGGGCAAACCGTCCCTCACATTCACCTTCACCTTCTGGGCGGAGCGCCCATGAAACACTCCATGGGATAAACGTCAAAGCGATCAGCGAAGAACATAAGCTGGTCGCTTTTTTATGAAACTACGTTCCACTCAGGACCAATTATTAAGAGGAGACAGCATGCCTGAACGAGAAATTTATTTACTTTCCCCGCGCGCACTCAGCCCTGAAACCATTGCGGTGGCTTTCGCCAAAACATCCCGCGCACCCGAATCATTCCGTGAGATCGCCGCAGAATTAAGTGACGAGAAATCTGCGCAATTTCATGAGAAGTGGGTCGTGGGCTATGGACATGCCTCCGTGGCCGAACATGCAGTACTGCATCTTGCTTTTGAAAACGTCTCACGCATTGCAATTGAAACCATCGAAAGCAGCCGCCTCGCCTCGTACACTGAAAAATCCACGCGCTACCAAAAGTGGGGACCTGATGATTTCACCGTCCCGCCTGAATTGGACGGGCATCCTCTGCACGATAAATTTGTCGAAACCGTTCGCCTCCTTTTCTCAGCCTATGCGGACTCGCTCGAACCAGTCAAGAGTCTTGTCTTACAGAAAACCCAACGACGCGAAAACGAATCAGATGAAGCCTTCGACCGCCGCATCCGCTCTCAATATGTGGACAGATGCCGCTTCATCCTGCCTGCCGCTGCCAATGCAAATGTAGGCATGACCGCCAACGCACGCGTGATCGAAATGATCATCCGCAAGATGCTCTCGCACCCATTGATGGAAGTACGCCAGATCGGCGAAAAGGTGAAGGAAGTATCCAAAGCAGAAACACCCACGCTGGTGAAATATGCAGATGCCGCGCCGTACGTGGTTGAAACTGTAAAAGAATTAGGAAAGCGGGAGTTGGGAATTGGAAACCAAGGATCGGATTGGTGCACATTAATTGAATACGATAAAGACGGCGAGAAGAAAGTCCTTGCCGCGGCGTTGTATCGCTTCAATGAGATGCCGTATGCAGAAGCGTTTGCTTATGTCAAGGCGCTGAAGAAAAAAGAACGTGCCGAACTCGCTGAGGTTTTACTTGGCAAACTCGGCAAATTTGACACACCCCTGCGCGAGTTGGAATACTGCAACTACACTTTCGATCTCGTCATGGATCAGGGCGCGTTTGCCGAATTCAAACGTCACCGCATGATGACACAAACTCCACAGCGGCTGACGACTCTGCTTGGGTATTCGATTCCGCGCCTCGTAACAGAAGCAGGTTTCGGGCCAAGGTATGAAGCGGCAATGGAAGCGTCGATGAAGATGTACGAGAAGTTACATGCTTTCAATCCAGATGTCGCGCAGTATATTGTCCCCAATGGATTTAATCGCCGCGTGCTGGCTCAATTCAATTTGCGTGAGGCGTTTGCATTCTGCCAATTGCGGACGGCGGCCAACGCGCATTTTTCAATTCGCAGAGTGGCGCAAAAAATGTACGAAGAGATGGTGCGCGTTCACCCGCTGTTGACGCAGTACATGAAGCTGCGCGATGAAACCTGGCAGCAGGTGGAAGAAGATCATTTTACAAAGGTGTAAAGACGTAGGGGCGAGGTCATCTCGCCCTTACGTCTTAAACAAAAAAGGGGCAGGGAAACCCCGCCCCTACATAAATATTATTCTTCGTCTTCGTTCTTCTTCACTTCAAAGATCACATCGATCTTCTCCATGATCTCTTGCGTGATCTTCGGAGCGATCTCGGCGGCCTTCATATTCTCGTGGACCTGTTCCACACGACTCGCGCCAGTGATGACCGTGCTCACGAATGGATTCTTCAAACACCAGGCGAGTGCAAGTTGTGAAAGTGTGGCGCCCAGATCTTTTGCGATCGGCTCAAGTGCCTTGACCTTTGCGATCTTCGCTTCGTTGGTCAGGCTGTCCTTCAACCATTCGTAGCCTTTCAACGCGCCGCGGCTGTCTTTCGGAATACCCGCATTGTATTTACCAGTCAACAAACCAGAAGCCAGCGGACTCCAAATGGTGGTGCCGTAGTTGTAATCTTTATAGAAGCGGACGTAATCGCCTTCGAGGCGTCCGCGTTCGAACATGTTGTATTGCGGCTGTTCCACAACGGGCTTGTGCAAGTGATGACGCTCCGCAATCTGGATCGCTTCGATGATCTCGGAAGCAGACCATTCTGAAGTGCCCCAATACATGGCTTTGCCCCATTCAATAATGTTGTGCATGGCCCACACGGTTTCTTCGATGGGAGTGGTTTTATCGGGGCGGTGACAATAGATCAGATCCACATATTCCAACTGCAAACGTTCGAGCGAGCCGTTGATGCCTTCGATCAGGCGTTTGCGGTTGAGCGTGTTCTTCTCGTTGATGCCGTCATTCAGCCCCCAAAAGAATTTGGTGGAAACCAAATAACTGCTTCTGCGCCACTTCAATTCCTTGAGCGCATCGCCCATCACCTTCTCTGATTTTCCACCCGCATACACTTCAGCGTTATCAAAAAAGTTCACGCCTGCATCGTACGCGGCGGCCATCATTGCCACTGCGGGTTTTACATCCACCTGATTGTGAAAGGTGACCCATGAACCAAACGACAATTCGCTGACGCGAATGCCTGTCTTGCCTAAATGACGATATTCCATTTTGTTATCTCCAATACGTTTTTTATTTCATGAAACTTGCAGGGGTGTATCCCCCGCAAGAACTTTTTACAGGCTCCATTATAATCACCCCATGCAAAAAACACTGCTTTTATGCGCGTTGCTGCTTTCAGCATGTGCTTCCTCAAATGAGCAAATCTTTGACGGCAAACTTCAGCCGTACCTTACCAGCACGCCCGCACAAACATCCACGCCAAATGTCATTACTGTTTTTGAAACGCCCGTTCCCACGTCCACGCCTGCGGTGTATGTCATTCAAGCGGGAGATACATTAAGTGAACTGGCTGAAACCTTCAAAGTTTCACAGGATGATCTAAGAGCGGCGAACCCTGACCTCAACCCAAACAGCATGAGCATCGGGCAGACGATCCTGATCCCAGACCCATCCGCAGCCCTCGCCGCCGCTTCAACCCCCACGCCCGTACCTGCTCCTGTCACCCAAACAGTCTGCCACCCCACCGCAGACTCTGGGTTATGGTGCTTCGCGCTCATCCAAAATCCCACAGCCGATGCGCTGGAAAATGTCTCCGCGCAAATTACATTGCTCGACGCAGACGGCACAACAGTTGCGAGCCAGATCGCGTTCATGCCGATCGATATTCTGCCGCCAAACTCGTCCATGCCTGTGTATGTTTTTTTTCCGAACATGTCTGCAAATGTGACTCCGCGAGTGCAGGTATTAAGCGCATTGCAAGCCAGCGCAAGCAGTTATCTGCCTGCCATCCTCAACAACACGCTCGCGCAAATTGGCAACAATGGCCGCACCGCACAACTGAGCGGACAAGTGTATCTGCCGCCCGAATCACAAACCGCAACCCGTGTGTGGGTTGCGGCTGTGGCTTATGATAAAAATGGAACCGTGGTTGGCGTCAAACGCTGGGAAGGCGCGGGCATCCAGCCTGGGACGAGTATCAATTTCAATTTCGCTGTATCCAGCCTCGGCGGGGATATTGAAGCGCTGGAATTTTTCGTGCAAGTCAGACCTTAAGCGCGTCTACTTCCCTTCGATCCACATATATCTTTCAAGCGGGATGTTGATGGGCGTAAACACATACCCTTTCAAATAAGGTTTCACCAACTCGTAGGAAAGCGAGTGCGAAGTGAATAACACGGGGGCATCGTTGACAATGATCTGTTCAGCCTGCTGATACATGGCCATGCGCTTGGTCACGTCACGTTCCACGCGCGCCTGCTCAAGCAACGCATCCAGTTGCGGATTGGAATATCCGCCGTTGTTCATATCTGAACCTGTGTGAAAAAGAACATCGGCAAAATTTTCAGGGTCGGGATAATCTGCACACCAGCCGCTGCTAAACAATTGACCATGATTGCCTGAATAGATCTGATCATAAAAATAATCGTATTCAAGATTTTCAATCGTAATGGTCACACCAAGATTCTGTTCCCACATCTCTGCCATGGCGGCGATGTCGAGATTGACATACGTTCCAATGCCCGCATCGGTATATACGATCGGGGGCAACCCTTCAGGCCCGCCATATTTGGATTGCTTCAACAACTCGCGCGCCTGCTCGGGATCGTAGGGCAATCCTTCAAGATCATAACTAAACCCTGGCAGCCCTGGTGGGTATAGACCCACTGCAGGCAGGGCGTGGCCGCGCAACACAACATCAATATATTGCTGGCGGTCGAATGCCATCGAAAATGCCTTGCGAACATTGACATCGTCAAAAGGCGGCTGGGTTGAATCAAAAGTGACATAGCCCGTACACAGATCCACACCTGTGATCAACTCGGCGCTCAAAGGTTCAGCGGGGTCAAGAAAACGGTCGGCGTCATAAAAACTTACGCCCGCCACATCCACATCACCTGTTTCATAAAGACGCACATCTGCGCCCGCATACAGATCGATCAACACGTATGGAATGGAAGGCGGGGTCAGATAAAAATCGTAATTGACTTCATACAAAATGTAGTCACCTGACACCCATTCAGCCAAACGATAGGGGCCCGTACCATTCGGCAGCTTCACCCACTCTTCACCGCTCTCCACATTTTTCCGATCGACCACAAAGGCTGTGGGATAGGTAAGTTTCATGATGAAGTAAGGCTTGGGCGCATCAATGGTCACTTGCAAGGTCACTTCGTTGATGACCTTCAAACCGCTAATGTGATCTGACTGGCCTGCAAGCATTTCCTTCACGCCAACAATATCACCCAGATACGTACTGGCCGTATCAGACCCAATCTGCGGGCTGGCGGCTCGTTCCCAGGAATAGACAAAATCCTCGGCCTTGACTGGGCGCCCGTCATGGAAGTTGGCATTCGGGCGAATGTGGAAGGTGTAGACCGTGCCGTCGTCACTGACTTCCCAAGTCTCGGCGATATCAGGGGTGACGTTCAAATGCGTGTCGAGAGAGACCAACCCGCTGAAGGCGAGTTTGTCGCCAGCGCTGTGCTGTGTTGCGGGATCGTACTCACGCAAGTTGGAGGTTTCGCCGCCGCTGTAGACCAATGCCATACTCAGCGGAATATCCTGCAATGCAGAGACTTTGCGTGTGTTGACGGAGAAGGTCAACGAGAAGATCATCGAGAGGAGTACAGCCGCCAAAAAATATTTTTGCAGGCTGTATTTTGATAGCTTGTTATTCATTCTGCCCTCCTTTATTTTTTCTGGCATTGCCAGAACGAACCACGACACTCAAGACAATGAAGCCGATCAATAACAGGAACACCAAACAGAAACACAACAAAGCAAGTGTCAACATTAGTGGAGGTCTGTTGGGCGGCAGGTTCGTGGTGTCAAATGAGGAAGTGGGAACTGCATAGGGAGTAGGCGTCATCGCCAGCGGTGCACCAGAGACTGGCACATACGTGGGGACAAATGTTGGGGTTGGCTGGGCTGTCGCTTGTGCAGAGACAGCTATCGGCGCGGCCCCGACCGATTCTCTCCAGATGGAATCCAATCCATCCGTGTTGAATCCATATACTTCGAGCAGGGCTTCGTCGATCGGTTTGGCGTCCCGCAATGCAATTAAGAGTTCAGTCATTTTGGGCTGGCCGTAGGTGTCGATCATAAAGTTGATGACGCTGTACGATTGGGCGTAGGACAGGTTGGCTTTATCAGGAAGTTCAGAGAAGCCGCCATTCAAGGAACGCAGGGTGATAAGCGTGTCGGCACGAATAGCTTGATCGAGCATGGACTGCATGCCTGAGTCAAGACCGCCTTCGCTGAACATAGCCAGACCTTCTTCTATCCAGCCTGGCAATGTGCCGATGCATGAAAACGCGAAGTGACCCACCAACAGATGCGTGAGTTCGTGGATGACGGTGTTCTGGTCCCATGTAGTGTTGCCTTCGGAGAGGCCCATGATGACAATATTGAAATCAGAGTATGCCTGTCCACCTGTCCATGAGGCTTCGTAGAGCACGGCATCCTGCAAGTCTTGATAGTTGGGATAGACATACACATTCATCACGTCTTCATTGACAAGGCCGGCCTGTTCCTTGTTGCGGCGCAAGCCTTCAACGCCTGCGTCCAACATGCTTTGCGCGAAGGCTTGATCTTTACCGTAATAATGTAAATTGAGATTGCCACTGGAAAGGGTTTGCCAATCGTGGACATCGTCCAGCCAGATGGCTGTTTGTTTGTCGCTGACAAATTCTGCGCCAGATTGGTCAGTGTAGCGCCAGCGCCACCAAATGGATGCGCCTGGCGGAAGTGACCCGCTCTGGCGCATGTCCCAAACCCATTCCGCGGTGACAGTTGCGGCGGGTGTAAATTGGGGGAAGGCTTTGGCGATTACTTCGCCGCACGTCTGGTGCTCTGTGCCATATTCAAGAACGATCGAAGTGATGGTTGAGCCTGAAGAAATATCGGCAGAAAATGTGGCGGTTTCAGGAAATGCAAACGTGACCCGATCATTTTGAACGTCGGCACGAGGCGCAGCGGACACATCCTGAACTGAGACGAAGAATAGACTGGATAAAATAAGTAGTGCGATGGCTCTCATCCTCATGGAAATCTCCTTGTAGTTTTGGCAAATATAACATCAAACGAAAATCATCATATACAAATAGGACAAAGTCAGGAAGAATTGGTGACATCCATCCACCCCAAAAACTAAGGCCTATTTAATGTCCTCATGTAAAATGGATATAGATTGTTACATTTAGCACTTAATGTTTTTAGCATTCAGGGCTACTTAAAGAAATTTACTCGGAGGAATTCATGCAACGTTCTAAATTCTTACTCGGCGGTTTGCTCATTTTGACAGCCGTTGTCTATCTTATCTTTTCATCCACCAAGGCAAGCGCGGAATATTTCATGACCGTGGACGAATTGAACGCCGACGGCGCTTCAGCCATTGGCAGAAGTGTGCGCCTTTCTGGCGCCGTGATCGGCGACACGATCCAATATGATGCTGACACCCTGACCCTGACCTTTGATGTGGCACATGTCACTGGTGACAACAATGAGATCGAAGCCCAGGGCGGCCTGGCTGAAGTTTTGTACCAGGCAGTCAACGACCCCACCCGCGAACGCGTGAAAGTTGTTTACATTGGCGTGAAGCCAGATCTTCTGCGCGGCGAAGCTCAGGCGATCATGACTGGCAAACTTGGCGATGACGGCGTTTTCCATGCCGATGAATTGCTGCTCAAGTGTCCCACCCGTTATGAAGAGGCAGTTCCTGAACAGGCTGCAAGTAATTAAATAAAGAACCTGACGGGTGAACCCCGTCAGGTTTTCTTTCGGTTTTTACCCAGCCTCGAACACGCTTGACGGCTCAAGCATTTTGGAGAAAAACTTATGTTGGCAGAATTTGGATATGGCGTTTTAGTGGTGACTTTTCTCGTTACGATCTACAGTGTGATCGCAGCGTACTATGGTGCAAGAACAAAATCGACAAAATTGGTGGAAAGCGCGCGCCGCGCAATGCTGCTCACCTTTCCGTTGATCAGCGTATCAGCGGCAACGTTGATCTACCTGTTGGTCAACAATCATTATGAAGTGTCCTTCGTTTATGAAGTGACCAGCCGAAGCATGCCCACCTATCTCAAAATTACAGCCTGGTGGGGCGGACAATCTGGCTCGCTTGTTTTCTGGGCTTTTCTATTATCTGGCTTCACCTCTGCAGTCACCCTGCGCAAATGGGATCGCGATATCGAATTCCTGCCGTGGGTGATCGTGGTCTGTGGAATCACAGTCACCTTCTTCCTTGGCTTGGTTGTCTTTTATGAAAACCCATTCACCCGTTTCTGGCAGGTTGCAGGCGGAGTGGAACCCAGCATGTTTGCTCCCATTGCTGGAGCACAGCTCTTCACGCCCGCTGATGGACGTGGATTGAACCCGCTTCTGCGCCACCCGGGCATGGTCATTCATCCGCCCATGCTTTATCTTGGCTTCGTCTCTTTCGTGATCCCCTACGCTTTCGCCATTGCCGCCCTCATTACAGGCCGCACCGATGACCGTTGGATCCGCCTCACCCGCCGTTGGACATTGTGGGCGTGGCTGTTCCTATCCTTCGGCCTCGTGCTCGGTGGACGTTGGGCGTATGACGTTTTAGGCTGGGGTGGGTATTGGGGCTGGGACCCCGTTGAGATTGCGGCGTTCATGCCGTGGCTCACAGGTACCGCCTTCCTTCATTCAGTAATGATCCAGGAAAAACGCGGATTGCTCAAGCATTGGAACATGATCCTCGTCATCCTCACCTATTCATTGGTGATCTTCGGAACATTCCTTACACGTTCTGGTGTGTTGTCCTCTGTGCATGCCTTTGCTGAAAGCGCCATTGGACCTTTGTTCTTCATCTTTATCGGCGTCTCTTTCGTGGCGGCCATTGCACTGTTGATCTGGCGCTGGCCTGAATTACGCGGCGAAACAGAGATGAAGTCCATGCTTTCGCGTGAGGCTTTATTCCTGCTCAACAACCTGCTTTTCATGGGAATTCTGGTGATCTGTTTCTGGGGCGTGATCTTCCCGCTCATCTCTGAACTTTTCACTGGGCAAAAAGTGACTGTCGGCCCGCCATTCTATGAACGAGCCACCGCTCCCCTCTTCTCTGCCTTGCTCTTCCTGATGGCAATCGCTCCGCTTTCTGCATGGGGACATTCCACCATTCAGACCCTCGGACGCTCGATGTGGAAATCTGCCATTGCCGCCGCAGTTGTGACCGTGATCCTCTTCATCACCTTCACACAAAATATCGGCGCTTTGGTTGGGTTCACCATCGTGGCCTTCGCCATCTTCATCACCCTGCAGGAATTTTGGCGCGGCGCACGTGCCAGACAAAAGACCCAGGGCGAAGGCTTCTTCACTGCACTCGCACGCTTAACCAGCCGCAACCGCAGACGCTATGGCGGTTACATTATCCACATTAGTATGGCATTGATGGCCATCGGTATTCTGGGAATCGAGATCTTCCAAAGCGAAACTCAGGGGACACTGGCACAAGGTGAAGCGCTGGATATTGCTGGCTACACCGTTGAATATCGTGAACTTGCCTCGTGGGACAATGCTGGCGAAGGTGTCAACTACACCCGCGCCGTGGTGGATGTGTTCAAAGACGGGATTTATCTCGGCGAACTCAACCCACGCATTGACTACTACGCCGAAGCACAACAAAACATGACCATCCCTGGCAACCGCTCCACATTGCGGGATGATCTCTACGTTCTGCTTGTAGACTGGCAACCAGTCTCGAGCATGGGCGCGACATTCAAGATCTATGTCAACCCATTGGTCAACTGGTTGTGGATCGGCTCCCTGCTCTTCCTCGTGGGAATTCTGGTGGCCGCATGGCCTGACAAAGACCCCGAGAATGAACCTGTTCGCGTAACGCGAAGTTCCAGGCAAACCAGCGCAGCGGATTAAATAAGGTCAAAGAGTTGCAGGTCAAAGGTCTGGAAAAAATCAGCCCCGCGACCTGTAACTTTCTGGAGATTGAAACAAAATGAAAAAAACTTTACTGATATTTACATTTGTTTTTATGCTGGCCGCCCTGTTCACAGGCACCGCCCTCGCACAAGACAGCACCCCACCGACAGATAATGAAGTGAACGCAATTGCCAAGCAATTGTATTGTCCCGTTTGCGAAAGCACCCCATTAGACGTGTGCCCCACCGAAGCCTGCAAAGATTGGCGCGAGCAGATCCGCACCATGCTTGCAGAAGGTAAAACTGAAGATGAGATCCTGCAGCATTTTGTCGATCAATATGGCGACAGAGTGATGGCAGAACCGCCAGCCAAAGGATTCAACTGGATCATTTATCTTCTTCCTCCCATTATTATTTTGATCGGGGCGATCATCCTCTTCCGCTCTCTCAAAGAGTGGACAACTCCCAAGGTTGTTGCGGCAGGCTCGAGCGTGGAAAACGAAGCGGGCGAAGCATCCACACCCAAAGATGAGTATCTCTCAAAATTCGAAGAAGAACTAAAGAAACGAAAATAAATTTCATAAACCTGACAGGGTAAGGGGATCTGTCAGGTTTTTATACGGAGAATGTTATGACTGAAACGAACAACACACCCAAACGAGTTGGAGTGCCCATCTGGGTGCAGATCGTAATTTGGGTATCGCTTGTGGGGCTGCTTGCCTTGATGGGCTTCGGCTTGCAGCGTGCCCGCAACCCGATGGCCGAGTTGGACCAACCCGTCCCTGATTTCAATCTTGTTTTTTATGAAGGCTATGAATACAACAACACTGCCGAGATGAAGCTCTCAGACTTTCAAGGCAAGATCGTAGTCATCAACATTTGGGCATCCTGGTGCAAACCATGCGAACAGGAAGCACCAGAGTTGGAACAAGCCTGGCAATCCTACAAGGACGCGGGCGAAGTTGTGTTCATTGGCGTGGACTATGTGGATACTCCCGCAGGCGCGAATGAATACCTCACAAAATTCAACATCACCTTTCCCAATGCGCCAGATCTGAAGTCTGTGATCTCCAGCACATTGAATCGTCAGATGGGTGTGCCTGAAACGTATCTCATCGATCGCGAAGGCGTGCTGCGCCAGGTAAAGATCGGTCCGTTCTCTTCCGTGGAAGAAATCGACGCCTTCATCAATATTGCCCGCTAGGGAATCTCAAAATGGAAATCAGCTCAATACTACTCGTTCTGGCAGTGCTCGTGCTCGTCGGCATCTACGTGTACGCACCCCTCACTGGAAATGCCCGCCGCATGCGCGCAGGCGAATCACACGAACTCTCTGCACTCAAAGCGGAACGTGATCGTGTGATCAACTCTTTGCAGGAATTGGATTTTGACAACAACCTCGGCAAAGTACCCGCGGAAGATTATCCCGAACAACGCGCGCTCCTGCTGCAAAAAGGCGCAGACATTCTACGCAAGTTGGACGAGATCGCCCCCGCAGCCACTTCTTCAAAAAATGCAGAATCACGCATTGAAAAAGCCGCCGCAGCAGCCCGCGCTGATTCATCTTCAGCCAGCGCAGAGATGAGTGACGATGATATCGAATCGATGATCGTCATGCGCCGCAAGCAGCACAAAAGCAAATCTGCTGGCTTCTGCCCAAAATGTGGGAAACCTGTACTCGTTTCAGATAAATTCTGCCCTTCGTGCGGAAAATCTTTACAATAACATTCAAACATTTACACGTGAAAACGTTTGAATGTTTACATTGAGGACTTCATGAAATTTCGTCACGCACTTATTCTAGCAATCAGCAC
>JAVBXV010000339.1 GCA_030824405.1 Anaerolineales bacterium
AAGCGTCCAAGCAAAATACTGACCACGCCGATGCCCATGAGTGAGAGGGCGAATGAACGGCTTTCGCTTTTTTCGCTGTTGAAGGGGGAATAGAAAAACAGCAGGGCAAATGTCACTGCAACCAGAGCAAGTGTCAGCAGGGAGGAAGGTGCACTGAGATTCGCTGAGATCAAAACGAGCACTTGTCCCCAAATATAAAAGCAGACTTTCCAGAGAGTATCTAAAATTTCGGGAAGCAGTCGTAAAGTGGTTGCTTCACTTCCTGATGTCACCTGATAGGAATCGTACGGGCCGAACCTGTAATAATAAAGCAGCCATGCCGCGTTTAATATCCACACCAGTAAATAGGGCCACCATGTTTTGAGGGTTTCGCGGGTGCGTGAAATAATGCTGCCTTGTGCGTTGAAAAACAGGAACAGCACGCGCAGCCCTTCCAGTCCGAAAAAATATTCAGTGGGAAAGATGCCGCAGATCTGTAGAAGCAGGGCAATGGTTATGTACGGAAGCGGGCGTTCGGCACGCAGGGATTTGAAGGTGTATCCAAAAGAGAATACATAAAATAGAAAAGGAATTAATTCCTGATTGATGTGTGTGTACGCAACCCAATGCTGACTGTATCCTGGGAAGATCGTGATGAGCAATGCCAGTGTTATTGCGAGACGGGTATGTTTGGGCCATATTTGCTGGCACATCCACCAGATGGCAATGCCCATGAGGAAGCGTATTGCCAAAGCAAAAATTTGCCAATACAAGGGAACTGGCGGAACGAGGCTTGTGGTGAGGTAAAAGATCGGCCCTAAAAAGGGACGGAATTGCATAAACCCAGGCACAAAATCTGCTGGGCCGAGGAATTTAGCGATCCATGCAAACGGCCAGTCGTCCCAATAAAAACCTGTGTATGGAAGCAGTAATCCATAGCCGAGGATCGTTAGAATAAGAATGAGTACTGGGGGAGAGGTGAGTGCTTTTCGAAGTGTGGACATCAACGCAAATTATACTGGTTTATATCAGGGGATGCGTTTGATGGCGCAGAAAACAGCTTCGCCGCGCTGAACAGTAAGAATGGTGGGAGCATCTCGGAAGGTCTTGAGATCTTCATTCGCGCGCGTGTTGACCAATATGTAATCCCCCGATCTAATTTCATTCAATGCGCCGCGTTCATCTTTGACTGTAATGAAGTCTTTGGCGTAAGTTGCGGCAATATAAGCCTCGCGATGCACATAGACTGTCGCTGGGTCGCTGGACTGGTTTTGTAAATCTTCGATAGCTTCCTTGTAACAGGTGAGCCAATATTCAGTTTCGTAGTTGCGGAAGGCTGCGCTGGTGCCGCCTACGAATGCATTGTGGTATGCATATTCGTATGGGTGCAGTTGAGTTGCATTAATGATCGGCGCGGCAAGGATCATGAGGATCAACGCAGTATTGAGCCAGGGGCTGTGAATTCGTGCAGTCAGTTCTTCGATTGCAAAGCCTGCAAAAATAAAGATGGGAGGCAGAATAAATAAAAAGTGACGATAGCCATCATACATCGGTGGCTGGCGCAACAGAACGTATGCAAACGGGATCAGGAACCATAAAAATACAAGCAGAGCGGATATCCACTTTTCTTTTTTGAACTTCCAAAATGCGACGAGGGTTCCAATGCCAAACAAAGGCCAGACAAATTCTGAAAGTGTGGTCACCAGTAACACAGGTAAATATCTGCGCGGCAATTCATCTGCGCGATATAGCTCGCCGCCAAACAGCACCTTGAGTTGGGTGGGGTTA
This sequence comes from Anaerolineales bacterium, assembly GCA_030824405.1. Taxonomy (GTDB): domain Bacteria; phylum Chloroflexota; class Anaerolineae; order Anaerolineales; family Villigracilaceae; genus Villigracilis. The sequence goes on from JAVBXV010000339.1 coordinate 1,768, forward strand.
TCTGACATGAAGCCAAAGGCTTCAATAAATTTTTGTAGCGGATCTGTCCACAGGTATGGCCAGGTGACGAATGTGATCGCGATGGCGGCGACGCCGTAGAGCGCAATGACCTTGACCCACATGGAGATGTCTCTGCTTGAGAGTTTACTTAACGCATAGATGCAGACAAGCAGCCCCGCAAGCGGTCCCAGCACACGTATGGAGGTGGCGATCCCAAGAAAGAAGGCGGCCAGCAATAATTTTGCTGGTTTAGCTTTTGCGTTTTTTTCAATGTCGTCCACCATTTCAAAGCCAAAAAAGATTGCACCTAAAAAGAAAACCAAAAAGGGTGGGTCTTTCGGGTTAATGAATGCATGTCCCCATAAAAGCGGCTGAAAGGTAAATAAGGCACTGGCGGCAAGCGCCGCGGGCTCGGTCATCCAGCGTTTGGCCAACAGATAGAACAAATACACGCCGAATTGAAAAGTTAGAGAATTGACGAGATGCCATGCCGAAGCCTGGTCTATTCCAAGGGATTGAAGCAGATGCACAGGTCCGCGGGCAAGGATGATGTAGGCAGGGCCGCGGTTGGCGTGATCGGAACTGCTCGCGCCATAGGCATTTTCAAGGTTGAAATTTCCGCTCAGCCATTCAGTTGGTGAATAGGCATACCCGATCGCGTCTGCATAATCATAAAAGTACGGCTCGTCCCAGGACAAGCCGTACTTTTGAAATGTAAACAAGCCGATCAGAACGTTGATGGCGAGCAGGATGAAAATTGAATATCGGCGAATTTTTTGCAAAGGATATGCGATTTGGAAATGACAGATGATTTATTTTTGTGCAAGACGATGTTTTTGTCGTTCCTGTGCTTTGATCATTCTGTTCTTTTCATCTTCGGTTTCAGTGATCAATTGCGGAACGGGGGTGGGGCGTCCTTCATCATCGAGGGCAACGTACAGGAGGTAGGCGGTGTTGGTGTGTGTGCGATCGCCTGTGATGGGATTCTCTGCGAGGACTTGCACTTCTGCTTCCAATGAAGTGCGTCCCGCGTAGGTGACTTCGGCATTTAAAATGACAAGGTCGCCGATCTTGATCGGTTCGCGGAAGACAAGCGAGTCTACGGCTACGGTGACAACACGTCTTTGGGCGTGGCGCATGCAGGCCAGTGCGCCTGCTTCGTCAACAAGTTTCATGATCCAGCCGCCGTGAACATTGCCAAGGTTGTTGGCATGTTCAGGCTGCATGAGTTGGGCAATATTAATGCGCGAGGCGCGGACAGGTTTGGGGGATGGGATGTTTTCGGTCATTTCTAATGATTATTCTCAGGTACTGCATTAATCCATGTCTTGTCTTTGATCGCCAGAGTCAACGGTGTGTAATCTTTCGGGCTCGTCCAGTAGAACGTCGATCGATGAGTGGGATAGCTCAGGCATCATGGGCGGGAGCGGAACTGTTGCGGGTGGATATACTCTCTGGGGTTTTGGAGGCGGTTTGAGGCGCGGTTTGAGCGCTCCTGTCGATCGCTTGCGGATAATGCGCGGGTCGTTGGTCAATGTCCCAACATAATATCCAAGCACTGAATACACTTCCCGATTTGGAATTACAAACCCGACCCAATCGCCGTTGCGGTTGTAGACGTATGGATAAAAAAGAAAAGCCTCCACATCACCTTTGGTTGTGTAAATGGGGATCAAGCGGGCGGGTATTGTCGTGGTCATAGTTCAACACCTTTGGGATTGTCGATATCATTATACGTCCAATATCGGTTCACAAAAAAGTTCCACAACATTACGATTCCTACAGCGGCGGCCAGGGTAATGTTTCGCGCGTATAGGTCGGCGATCTCATGTGATGCGTGGAAGGTGCGTTCAAGGGAACGCAATAATGGAGGTTCGAGATAATGCAAGGTAGGGATGCGGATCGCTACGCCTGCAAGATTGACGAGAAAGAACATTCCAAGTTGGTTGAGGAGCGGACGTGAGCGCGATTCGGGATACGTCCAGATGCGATTCCAGATAAAGTTACTGGCGACGGCGCAGACAAATGAAATTGTGCCTGCAAGAACCAGTGACATACTCGTCAGATGTGTAAGAAGATTCATCACGCCAAAATCAATGGCTGCGCCAAGCGCTCCCACTGCGGCAAACTTTAGGAAGCGATTGCGTTCTTTTGTATCTTTTAAAATCATGCCAGTCCCAGTTTTGCTTTAAAGAATGGAATGGTACGGCGCAGGCCTTCTTCGAGGCTTACATTTGGTTCCCAATCAAGAATGTTGTGGGCGCGGGTGATATCCGGGCGGCGGCGTTGCGGGTCACGTGCGCTGCGTGCATCGACAAATGTGATGCCTGCTTTGTTTTCAGTGACCTTGTTGATCGTCTCGGCAAATTGCAGAATGGTCATTTCGACTGGGTTGCCGATATTTACAGGTAGGTGCTCTTCAGAGTGCAAAAGTTTTATGATGCCGTTGACCAGGTCATCTACATAGCAGAAAGAGCGGGTCTGGTTGCCGTCACCGTAAACAGTGAGCGGTTGGCCAAGAAGCGCCTGTTTCAAAAGGTTTGGGATGGCGCGGCCATCTTCGAGGTCCATGCGCGGGCCGTAGGTATTGAAGATGCGGACAATGCTGGTGTTGACGTTGTGAAAGCGGTGGTAGGCCATGGTCAACGATTCGGCGAAACGTTTGGCTTCATCGTAGACTGCGCGTGTGCCGATCGGGTCTACGTTGCCGGCATAGTCTTCGGTTTGCGGATGCACTTCAGGGTCGCCATAAATTTCACTGGTGGAGGCTAGTAGAAATCTCGCATTCTGAGCACGGGCAATTCCAAGACAATTATGCGTACCCAATGCGCCTGCTTTCATGGTTTGGATCGGCAGGTTGAAATACCCTGATTTTGATTGCGGGTTGGGGCTGGCTGGAGAAGCGAAATGAAGGATCGCATCCACTTTGCCGGGGACGAAGATGTAGTTGGAGACATCCCGTTTAAAGAAATCAAATTTCTCGTTGCCTGCAAGGTGGGCAATGTTGTCTGGGCTGCCGGTGACAAAATTGTCCATGCCGATGACTTCATGTCCATCGCCCAAAAGCCTGTCGCTAAGATGCGAACCAAGAAAGCCCGCTGCACCGGTGATTAAAATGCGCATTTTATGTACCTCTTTTTGAGTTTGATTTATTCCCAGGCAATACGATTGATCAATCCATCACCCGTTACTTGATACGCTGTCAGGCTTCCACTATCCACCAGCCAGAGATTTCCCTGATACACCACTGCAATAAAATCACCAGTCTGGCCTTCCAATGGGTCAGGCGACCATAAAGGTGTTTGTGGTTCAATGCCGCCAGAGTCTGCAGGTGGAAACAAAGCGCGGCTGTTCGAGCCATCACGATCCATCACCATCAACCTGTAACGGCTGGTCTCACTTTGTTCCACAAAGATCGCCTGTAGATACGCAATTTGAAAAACCTTTTCCCGTCCAGTAGAGCGGATGGGGGAGGCAGATGGATAAGAGAACATGCCAGTTGACCCAACGACGGCGATGTTCGCTTCATTACTAAACGATAAAGCTGAGAGGTCAAAATAAGGCGACTCTTCCCCGAGAATGGGCGCAGGCGCGGGCGCGTGTGAAACGTAAAATAATGTTTTGCCGTCTGGTCCCCATGTGATCGGGGGGATCCATGACCAGTCGCTGTGCGTGTTGAGCGGCGTAATATTTAGCAATGGTTTGAGATAGCCGCCATCCTGATCGACCAGCCCGATCTGGTCGGGGCGGGAATAGGCGAGCCTGCCATCATCTGAATAGGAAAATGTCATTCCCCACCAGCCGTACACACCGCCGCTGTTTGCATCCAATAATTTGCGCGGGCTTCCGCCAGTAAGGCTGACGCGATAGAGATCGTTGTTCGCCTGCCAGCCCGGGGATGTGCCGCGCGGCTCCACTGTGGAATAGGCCACCGAGTTCGTGCCAGGTATCCATTGCGCAAAATGCACCACATTATAAGCCTGTAACCAGATCGGCTTGGGTTCTATATTTTTTGTGCGAACTGCCCAAAGTGTGTTGATCTCTTCATCGGCAGGTTTGTTCGATTTTCTTGTGAAGAGCAAATATTCGCCATTCGGCGAGAGGGTGAAAACCCGTCCATCCAGATCGCCAGTGCTGACGATCAACCTGCGATTGGCAGTGGAACCTTCCATGATCCATGCGTTGCCGCCCGCCAGATAAACCAGTGTCCCTGGAATGTTCAATGGCGTAAAAGACGCCTGTGCGCCTACCATGACGATCTCTGGCAGGGCCTCGCTCATGACTACGGTTTTGACGGCATTCTTGCTAAGCTCTGCGCCGTTTTCGATAATTCTTCGGTAGGTGATTTCCTGCAGCCCGTTGACGCCAGCCTGTACGAGTCTGGTTTCGCCTTCGGGCAGGGTTTCATTGCGGACGATCTGTCTTTCAAAGGGGACAACGACCTGTTCGGTTTCGAAGACTTCGTCCACGCGAGTGAGGGTGATGATGTCTCCGTCATTGAGGATGGCATAGAATGGCGGCTCGGAACGGTCTAGACTACCAGGGATGATCGCGGCGGCTTGGAATGCCTGTGTAACTGTGCTTCCCGCCGTCACTTGGACGATTTTTTCCACACCGTCAGCGTTGATCGTCACGGTGATCTTTTCGCCGATCTGTGGGGAGCGACAGGAAACCATCAGCCAGAGGATTGCCAGTAGAATGAGAAGCAGGCTTGGGCGCGGTTTGAGCGAGGAATTAAGTCGAGAGCGGTGCATGTCGCGGTATAATCCAGCCGCTATTTAATTCGTCCAACAAGGGTCATCGTGCCGTCTGCAATTGTGATCGACTCGATGCGAAATCCGACGGCAACGGGGCCAAATGATCCAGTGAAGGCTTCGTCAATGACCGCACTGATCGCGTTGTTGATGCCTTCGGGCGCAGGGACGGGGCCGAAATCTGCAGATGCGATGCTGATGACTGGCTGGCCTGTGACAGGGTCGATGCCGACGTTCATGGTGACGAGCATGTTGGCGGTGAGCATGCCTGTTGTGATCTTGCCGTACATTTGCATTTGACCATTGCGCAAGAGGACCTGAGGCTCGGTGAATGGCGGGTTTTCCTGTTGCTGCATTTTTGCGGCAAAATAGGAAGTGAGCTGGCTTTCTGTGATCTGTATGGTGACGATGCCAGATTCTGCGCCCGCTAGAAGTGCCTGTTCGATCTGTGCCTGCATGGTGAGATATTCATCTGGCGAGACTGGGACAGTTTGTTCTGGGTAATCTGGCCCGCCGACAAAGACGCTGCATGCAAGAGATGCAAGCAGTAGTGTTGAGATAAAAAGTGCGAGAGAGTTTGTTTTTAGTTTCATTATTATTTTCTGATGTTTGACATGTGAAATCATTAAGTGGAGTAATTATAGCATGAGCGAATCGCAAAGCATTTCCACGCCCAGCGCTGCAGCCGAATTGACACTTGCCGCAAAGATCGAGGCAATGTTGTTTGTGTCGGCCGAGCCTGTGCCTGTTGCCCAATTGACAGCCGCACTGGATGTGAATTCCACGGTTGTGGAGCGGAGCTTGAAAGAATTGGAAGAATCTCTGGCCACGCGCGGTCTGCGTCTGCAAAGAAATGCAGGGCGCGTGCAAATGACCACCGCACCTGAAATTGCGTCTTTGGTGGAGAAGTTTCTTGGTTTGGAAGCGGTTACACATCTGAGCCGTGCGGCGTTGGAGACTTTGGCGATCATTGCATACCAGCAGCCTTGTACACGTCCGCAGGTGGATTCGTTGCGCGGCGTGAACAGTGACGGCATGATGAAGAGTTTGTTGAGCAAGGGATTGATCCAGGAGGCTGGGCGTACGGAAGGTCCTGGTCGTCCGATCCTGTATTCGACATCTCCTGAATTTTTACAGCATTTTGGGCTTGGCTCAATTGCGGAATTACCTCCTTTGGTGCTGGAAACTGAAGTGGATAGCGGCCATAGCGAATTGTTGAAGGGATAGGTTGATCATGCAGGAACGATTACAAAAACTACTTGCTCAAGCGGGATATGGTTCCCGCCGTGCGTGTGAAGAATTTATTATTGCGGGGCGTGTGCGCATCAATGGCGTAGTGGCTGAGCTTGGACAGAAGGCCGATCTTTCCACTGATAAGGTGACGATCGACGGCAAGGCATTGCCAAGAGCCGAATCGTTGACTTACATTGCGTTGTACAAACCACGTAATGTCATCTCTGCTTCGGAAGACCAGGAAAGACAAACCGTCCGCGATCTGATTCCGCTGGAAGGTCATTTGTATCCCGTTGGCCGTTTGGATTATGACTCTGAAGGACTGATCTTGATGACCAACGATGGTGATTTGACCAACAAGTTAACTCATCCACGTTTTGGGCATGAAAAAGAATATCGCGTGCTGGTTGCAAAGCGCCCAGCCGAAGAACAGCTTGCCACCTGGAGGCGCGGTGTTATCCTTGAAGATGGCTATAAAACACAAGCTGCAGATGTGAGATTTGAATCCACCTCTGGCAAAGGTGCCTGGGTGCGTGTGGTCATGGGGGAGGGACGTAAACGCCAGATCCGTGAGACTGGAAAGTTGATTGGTCTGCCTGTTGTAAAGATCATTCGCATGCGGATCGGTACGTTGCGTTTGGGAAGTCTGAAACCGCGTCAATGGCGATATTTGACCGCTGAAGAGATCGCGTCCTTGAAAGGTGAGGATGTGCCCAAAATGCCTGTTGCTCCACGCACTAGAAAGCCTGATTATAAAAAGCCATGGGCTGCTGCTGATAAAGGAGCACCTGCCAAGAAGCCGTGGCTCAAAGATAAGGATAAGGACAAAGGTGCGCTCAAAAAGCCATGGGCAAAAGAAAAAGGTCCGCTTCCAAAAAAGCCAGGCAAGCCGTCTAAAAAGTCGCAAACATAACCTGTACAAAACTCGCTGCCAGCCGAATCGGATGGGCTGCGAGTTTTGTTTTTCCTGTTGATCTGAAAGATTGCGAAGATGAAAATAATAAACTTTACAAAAGAAAACGAAGATCTGGTTATACAGGTGGCACAGTTATTGGTGGACGCTTTCCGTGAACATTGGCCTGATGCATGGCCGCTGCTGGAGGATGGGGTGCGGGAAGTCCATGAGATGCTTGGAGAGGATCGTATCTGCCGAGCTGCGCTGGATGATGATGGAAACCTGCTGGGGGTGATCGGCGGAATTTCGCAATACGATGGCCTTGTGTGGGAACTTCATCCTTTGGCTGTTCAACCAGCCAGGCAGGGACAAGGGATCGGCCGTGCGCTCGTGCAGGATTTTGAAGAGCAGATCCGTCAACGCGGCGGGCTTACCATTCAGCTTGGTTCGGATGACGAAGACAATATGACCACGCTGGCGAATGCTGACCTGTATGAAAATCTTTGGGAGCAGATCAAAAATATTCGCAATCTAAAGGGTCATCCTTTTGAGTTTTATCAGAAGATGGGGTATGTCATTACTGGGGTTGTGCCTGACGCAAATGGAATTGGAAAGCCAGACATTCTAATGTCGAAGCGCATACGCGGGTAAAAAGTTATATAGTTAAGTAGCAGAAGGAGACACCATGAAAATCACAGTCATTGGCGGCGGTTCAACGTACACACCCGAATTGGTCAATGGATTTTTAGCACGATTCAATTCGCTTCCGATCAAGGAACTTTGGTTGATGGATGTCGATAGTGAGCGCCTTGATATTGTTGGCGGATTTGCGCAGAGAATGGTCAGGGCGAAGGGTGATCCGTTTAAAGTGGTGCTCAGCACGAACCAGCGCGAGGCCATTGCGGGCGCATCCTATGTCATCACGCAACTGCGCGTAGGCATGATGATGGCTCGGCGGGGCGATGAATATCTTGGCCTGCGGCATGGTTTGATCGGGCAGGAAACCACAGGTGTGGGTGGCATGGCAAAAGCTTTGCGAACCATCCCTGTGCTTCTTGATATCGCAAAAGATATCCACGAAACGGCGCGGGGTGCATTGCTTTTGAATTTCACCAATCCTGCAGGCCTTGTCACTGAGGCGCTGGCTCGGCATGCGTCAAAGGTGGCTAGTGTTGGCGTCTGCAATGTGGGTATCACTGCCAAAATAAAAATTTTGGATGAACTCGAAAATGCCACTGGTTCACGAGTTGCGTTTGACCATGCAATTCTCAATACGCTTGGCCTCAATCACCTTACCTGGCATCGCGGTTTCACCATTGACGGCACAGAGATGTGGCCGATGATCTTTCCTGCGTATGTTGAATCAATCAAAGAAGAATCGCGTCCCGAATGGGATGTGCGCACGATCGAGTCTTTGGGCATGATCCCCAATTATTATTTGCAGTATTTTTATTACACTGCGAAAAAACTGGAGGAGCAAAAGAAGTGGCCGCCATCCCGTGCCGAGGAAGTGATGGAAATTGAAAAGAATCTTCTGCGTACATATGCAGATGAGCATTTCAGTGAACCTCCTGCAGACTTGATGAAGCGCGGCGGCGCATATTATTCCACGCTGGCGACGCAACTGATCAATTCGCATCATAATAATCTCGGGCAGATCCATGTGGTCAACGTTCGCAACGATGGGGCGGTGAAGGATTGGCCCGCAGACTGGATATTGGAATTGCCCGCCAAAGTAGACAGAAGAGGGATCCACCCGCTTCACGCGGACCCTCTGCCTGCCTCCTGCTTCGGACTCATTTCCCAAGTCAAAATGTACGAACTGCTCACCGTCGAAGCTGCAGTGCATGGAGATAGAAACGCCGCCTATCAGGCATTGCTTACACATCCACTCGGCCCCAGCGCAGACAAAGTGCAGGAAGTTTTAGACGACATGCTGGAAACTAATAAACAATGGCTGCCGCAATTTTTTAACTAGACTGCCGATACCTGAAGGGTGCATTATGAAATATTTTCTTGGCGTGGATGTCGGCTCGTCTAAGACACATGCGTTGATTGCGGATGAAACGGGTCAATGTGTTGGGTTTGAGAACGCATGGGGCGGCAATCATCAGGTGGTTGGTTATGATGGGCTGTTGAATGTTTTGCAGGAATCATTCGAGGGCGCGTGCAAATCTTCGGGTGTGGATAAAGGTCAAATTGTTGGAGCAGGTTTCGGCGTGGCAGGATGCGATTTTCTATCTGACAGGGATGCTCATTTGCAGGAAATTTTAAAGCTGGAATTATCCTGTGCTGTGGAAATCATCAACGATGGTTTGAGTGGTTTGATCTCAGGTACATCCCATGGAGTTGGAGTCAATGTGACGGCGGGGTCGTCTAATAATTGCCGTGGAAGAAATAAGGATGGCAAAGAGGGGCGCATTGTTGGCAACGGGATGATGTTTGGCGAGAACGGCGGCGGGCTTGAGATCGTGATGAAGGCGCTGCACGCTGTAAACCATGCGTGGATGAAACGCGCGCAACCGACCACGTTGACGAAAATTTTGCTGAACGCCACTGGCGCAAAAGATGAAATGGATCTAATGGAAGGTCTGTCAAATAACAACTATCATTTGTTTCCGTTCGTTGCTGTTGAAATATTCAAAGCCGCAGAGGCAGGCGATGAAGCGGCGAAGGAGATCGTTCAATGGGCTGGCGAAGAACTGGGCTGGCTGGCGGTGGCGGTTGCGCGTCAGATCGAAATGCAAAATGATGCGGTGGAAATTGTGCAATCGGGAAGTATCTTTGACGCAGGTGAAATGATCATGCGGCCGATGCGTAAAGTTGTATTGAAACATTTGCCAAAAGCAAAGCTGATCCGTTTGGATGGCCCGCCTGTGGCGGGGCCGTTGATGCTGGGCATGCAAATGGCGGGCGTTGATCCTTATCCGCTGCGCGCAAAATTGATCGCGAGTGCAAAAGAAATTATCAAATAAAAAAGCGCATCCGAAAAATGGATGCGCTTTTTTATTTTTTTATAGCCCTTTGTTCAAGTGATAATACAGATCGTTCCAGCGTAATTCTTTTTTGAATTCTTCGATGCGGGTGTTTTCGTCAATGAGCAGGAATTCGAGGCCTGCGATATCTGCAAAATCCTGCAGGTGTTCGGCGGTGACCGAGTAGCTCAGACTGGTGTGATGTGCGCCGCCTGCATAGATCCATGCAGCGGCTGCAATTTTCAGGTTGGGGCGTGGAACCCATAACGCACGAGCAACTGGCAGCTTGGGAAGTGGCGCGTCGGTCGGGACGACATCCACTTTGTTGGCGATCAAACGGAAGCGTTGACCCATGTGCACGATGGAGGCGCCGATCGCGGGGCCTGTGTTGGCGTCAAAGACCAAACGCACGGGGTCGGCCTTGCCGCCAATGCCCAATGGATGAATTTCCAGTTTTGGTTTGTGAGCCGCAATCGATTCGCAGATCTCAAGCATGTGTGCGCCGAGCACTTTGTCGCCTGAGGCGCTGAAGTGGTAGGTGTAATCTTCCATAAAGCTGGTGCCGCCCTTCAAGCCAGCGTCCATGACTTTCATTGCACGTAATAGCGCGGAGGTTTTCCAATCGCCTTCGGCGCCGAAGCCGTAGCCATCGCGCATGAGACGTTGTACCGCAAGGCCTGGCAATTGGTTCAGTCCGTGCAGATCTTCAAAGGTGGTGGTAAATGCCTTGAAGTTTCCTGCGGTTAGGAAATTGCGCAAGCCGATCTCGATGCGGGCGCTGTCACGCAGGGACGCATTCTTTGCGCCGCCAGGTTTGAGTTCTGCGACCACATCGTATTCATCCAGATAGGTTTGGACAAGCTTGTCCACGTCTGCATCGCTGACTTCATTGACCAGTTTGACCAGATCGCCAATGCCATATCCATAGACATCGTATCCGAGGCGGATTTGTGCTTCCACTTTATCGCCTTCGGTGACGGCCACATCACGCATGTTATCGCCGAAGCGTGCCAGTTTGGCGCCTTGAGCATCTGCCCAGGCTGCCGCAGCACGTGTCCATACGCCGATGCTGGCTTGCACATCTGCATCCCGCCAGTGACCTACGACCACTTTGCGATTCATTCTTAAGCGACTGCCGATGAACCCAAACTCACGATCACCATGGGCAGATTGATTCAAGTTCATGAAATCCATGTCAATTTCAGACCAGGGAATTTCACGGCCAAATTGAGTGTGCAGGTGCAGCAAGGGTTTCTTGAGCTGGGTCAAACCGCCGATCCACATTTTGGCGGGGGAGAAGGTGTGCATCCAGGTGATGAGGCCGATGCAGTTCTTGGCAGAATTTGCTTCAAGGCACAGATCACGAATCACATCGGGTGTGGTCAAGACGGGTTTGAACACGATCTTGACGGGGATTTCGGCGGACGCACCAAGAGCGGCTGCGATCTCGCGTGAATGTTCGGCGACGGTTTCCAGAGTCTTGGGTCCATACAGGTGCTGGCTGCCAGTTACAAACCAGACTTCGTATTGTTTTAGATCGATCATAATTTCATCTCCTTGTGAATTAGACCTGCGGTTTTTTAAAACCTGTCAGGTCTACAAATTATTTTTTATTGCCCGTAGACGTGGGTATAGCGGTGGTGCAATTTATCAACATCTTCCTGCGGAATTTCATCGGGTGTGCCAATTTGCAGGGCCATCCAAACCGTGGCAGCGACATCTTCTGTCATCACCGCGGCTTTGACCGCCGACTTCGCATTTTTGCCGATCGTGAACACGCCATGATTCTTGAGCAAGACCGCTGGCGATTTTCCAATACTATCCACGACCACTTTGCCGATGGCTTCATCACCGATCAATGCAAATCCGCCGCATGGGATCGGCCCGCCGAATTCGTCTGCGATGGCTGTCAACACGCAGGGGATGGGTTTGCCAACTGCCGCAAAAGCAGTGGCGTAGCGTGAATGCGTGTGCACCACGCCGCCAACGTCCGCGCGATGCTTGTAAATATATAAATGACTGTAGACATCAGACGATGGTTTGAAACCGCCTTCAACAACCTTGCCATCCATATCCATAACCACCATGTGTTTGGGTTGCATATCTTCGTAGCGGATGCCGCTGGCTTTGATAACCACCAGACCTGTTTCAGGGTCGCGCGCGCTGACGTTGCCGCCTGTCCACA
>JAVBXV010000326.1 GCA_030824405.1 Anaerolineales bacterium
CAGCACGTGGATATTGCCCGATGGATTGATCTGCAACCCCAACTCACGCGCCTTCACATCCACAGACTTGTGAATGGCAGGAACGAACGGAGCCAGCCCCAGATCTTTCGGATGAAGATTTAATAGAATATGGTGCATGGTGGAATTACCCACCAGAACCATTTCCAGAATTTCTTCCACCTTCATGTCATCGCGAGAGGTGCCTGTTCCCGCAGCGATCTCTTCGGGAGTGCGTGTGTTCGCTGTTTTGACGGCTTGCTTGAGTAATTTGTTCAGCGTGGAAATAATTGCCTTGTGCAATTTCTCCAACCCATCTGGGTTTTCGATCGCATATTGAATACGAGACATGACATCTTCGCCGTACACAATTTGCGGATTCATTTCAGATTCAGCGGCGAGCAATTCACCCGTGCGCAGGTTGCAAAGATACAGCGCAACGGTCGTTGAGCCGATATCCACTGCCGCGCCATAACTATCTTCTGCATAGCCAGCCTGCACTTCGATCACTTCCTTATCCTGCCAGACGGAAACGGTTACGCTCCATTTTGCTTCACGCAACGTGGACGAAAGTGTCCGCAGGCATTGATAATCAATGGTCATATCAAACCAGCGTGGAAGTTTTTCATCCGTGCCGCGCACGAGGCCCATCGAGATTTCGAGTCCCTTGGCGAGGCGCTCCCAATCCGCAATCGGACGCTCCAAATTGGGCGGCGTCATCGTCACTAGATATTTTCGGATCGCAGGTTTGACTTCGATCGCACGGTTGCTGGCGCTCTTGCGCACGATCTGCTTATTGCCGCGGCTTTCTTCTGGAACATTCACCAGCACATCACCGCGAATTTTGCACTGACAGGAAAGACGCACCTGTCCCACTTCCCAGCCTTTGTCTTTTAAGAGCTTGGGTCTGCGCGCAAAGTAGGCGGCTTCTTCATTAGTAACAGGGGAGAGGTTCTCACGCTTGGAGTCAATGTTGTACTTCTCGAAGCGGCCTTCTTCTATTAAAACCATGCACTTGCCGCAGGTGGCGTTTTCAGCACAGATCGATTCGATCTCCACGCCCAGATCGCGCGCGGCCGAACGAATGGACATGCCTTCTTCCACTTGCCCGCGGCTGCCAGAGGGTTGCAGGATGATGTTATGTTTTTTTGTCATAGGGTTGGCGATTGACGATTGTCCATTGTCTTTATTCGGAGACAATGTCCCGGCGTGGAATCTCAATTTTTGCAAACTCAGTTTCCAGTTCGGCAAGAAGCGCATCGGCTATTTCTTCAGGTGAACCTTCGCGCTCGATCCACGGTCCGCGTTTATATTCTTTTGCATAATCGGTTGTGGAGATCGCGCCAACTGCCATTGCGTACGCGTCAATTTTGTTTTGGATCTTTTCAGAAAGTTGTTTCTTCACTGTGCGTCCATCACCCTCAACAGTAAATGATTGCGGGATGTGTTTCCAATACATAATGCGGTATTTAGCCATTGCGTGTATCCTTCCAAATTATATATAATTTTGTTGAGGGATTTTACGGGAGGAATGGCTGTGGGTCAATATAAAAATTCCGAATCTTTACAACGGAATGCTGAATGAAAAAATACTTCCTAATCCCTTCCCTTTACTTTCCGCCCGCACACTTCCGCCATGTGCCTCGACGATCGCTTTGACAATCGATAAGCCCAACCCTGTGCCGCCTGTTTCGCGCGAACGTGATCTGTCTGCGCGGTAAAAGCGATTGAAAACAGAAGCAAGTTCATTGGGCGCGAGGCCGTCACCTGTATCTTGAATCAAAACAGTAATTTCTTTTTCATCGATCTTTGTTTTGATTGAAATTTTTCCGCCTTTGGGGGTATGCCTTAATGAATTGGACAGCAGATTAAAGATCACCTGGCGGATGCGAAATGGATCAACGCTCACTTCGCGCGTTGGGCTTGCTTCATTTTCCATTTTGATATTTTTCTCGGCTGCAAGTGGTTCGAGGGCTTGCAGTGATTCGTGGATGACACTTTGAATATCCGTGAGAATTTTTTCCAGCGGCAAATGCCCAGACTCCGCCAGTGAGAGTTCGCGCAGATCGTTGACCAGCCGAATCAAGTGACGTGTTTGCCCGTAAAGATTTGCGACCTCAGAATCATCCAGCGTGTACACATGATCGAGATGCGCGCGTAGACTGCTTTCCATCACTGTAAGCGGTGTGCGTAATTCATGTGAGACATCTGCCATTAAGTTCGTGCGTAATTCCTCGGCGTGCTGCAGATCGAATGCCATCTTGTTAAACGTTTCTGTAAGTTCGATCATTTCCTGGCTGCCATGCACAGGCACGCGCACATTCAACTCACCTTTGCCAATGCGCTGTGCGGCTTTCGCTAAATTGCTGATCGGCGCACTCACAACACGCCCGATCAGCAAACTGCCAGTTGTTCCCACCACCACAGACAGGAGCATGAATTCGATCAAGCGCCCCTGTATTTCAGCAGGCGGCGCTTCCATGGGAGATTCTCCGCTTGCACCTGGTTCAGATGCAGGTTGATCCAACGTGATGGCCAGAAATTGAATAAAGAACATAAAGATCAAAACACCGCTGATCATCAGACTCAAACGCACCCATAAACGTTTCATTGATGCTCTCCTGTTAAACGATAGCCAATACCATACACGGTTTGGATGTACGTTGGGTTATCAGGGTCTGGCTCGATCTTGCGCCGCAGATTGCGGATGTGGGTATCAAGTGCGCGCCCCATGCCTTCGTAGGCATAGCCCAATGATTTTTCAAGCAGATCATCACGCGTGAGCGTGTAGCCCGGGTTGGCCAAAAAGGCTTCGAGCAATTTGAATTCTGTGCGGGTTAGCTCAACTGTTACAGAATCGATGCTGAGTGAATGTTGGTCGAGATCCAATTTCAAGTCACCGCACAGAAGCACATGCGGTGCGGCGTTGGGAGATTGGTCCAATTTCACACGCCGCAACAGGGCTTTGACGCGTGTCACCACTTCGCGCGCGTTGAAGGGTTTGGTGATGTAATCATCCGCGCCCACTTCCAGCCCGACGATCTTGTCTGTATCTTCCACGCGGGCAGTCAGCATGATGATAGGCGTGGCTGCGAGCGTTTTATCTGCGCGGATGATCTGGGTCACTTCCCAACCATCGCGTTTGGGCATCATCAGATCCAATATGACCAGGTCTGGGCGTTCACGGCGTAGTTGATGCAGCGCCATCTCGCCATCATACGCGGCCAGCACTTGATACCCTGATTGTTCAAGATAGGAAGAAATGACCTTCACAATGGAACGGTCATCGTCTACTACTAGAATTCTTTGTGGCATAAAAACCTCTGTTATTTGATCTTGAAATTATCTTAGCACACCATTCTCAAGGAAATCTAAAGAATACCCACAGGCCATCTTGAGAATTTCTTGACAAGTGTTTGCGATACTAAGCCCAGTTCAATTAATCATTTTGTAACTGGAGATAAACATGAAATCAAATTTTGTAAGACCTGTAGTCAGGATCGCGCTTGTAGTGATGGCGCTTGTAATGGTAGTCAGCATGACGGGTTGCAGTGGGTTATCTGTGATGCCAGGCGGTTCGAGCACTTTCGCTTCTGTGGAACCAACTTATGCCGATCTGGCGTATGCAACTGGTTCTGACGCGCAAAAGTTGGACCTGTATATTCCCGAAGGCACGGGACCTTTCCCCGTGGTCATCATGGTACATGGCGGTGGATTTATGTTTGGCGATAAAGCTGACGGTGCTGGCTTGACCGGTGTGGATCAACTGCTCGCGGCTGGTTATGCTGTGGCGAGTATCAACTATCGGTTAAGTGCCGAAGCGCAGTATCCTGCTCAAATTTTTGATGCGAAAGCATCTGTCCGCTTTTTGCGCGCGAACGCGGAACAATATAATCTCAACCCTGATAAATTCGGCGCGTGGGGCGCCTCGGCAGGTGGAAATTTGGTTTCCCTGCTCGGCACCACCTGTGGCGTGGAAGAATTGGAAGGCGCAGAGCTCGGCAATGCAGATCAATCCAGTTGTGTGCAAGCCGTGGTGGATTGGTTCGGCCCGATCGACTTTTTGAAAATGGATGAGCAGTTTGTAGGCACAAGCTGTGAGCAAAGCCACAACGCCGCAAATTCTCCCGAATCGAAACTGGTGGGCGCAGAAATTCAAACCGTGCCCGAACTGGTCGCAACCACCAACCCAATGAATTACATCACCGCAGACGATGCGCCCTTCTTCATTGAAAACGGCACAGCCGATTGCAACATCCCGCCCATTCAAAATAAGAATCTGGCAGATGCGCTTAGCGCTGTCATCGGCGCAGACAAAGTGACATATATTTCACTCGAAGGCGCGGCACACGGCGGCTCAGAATTTGAAACCGAAGAAAATCTTACACTGGTAATCGGTTTTCTCGGTACCTATTTGAAATAGATGTTCCAATAAAAAAAGATGCGGCACTTTCAAAGTGCCGCATCTTTTTTTATCCGTTTATCCGTTTCATTATCCGTTCCCCAATTCGCTTCCTGCCAGCCAACCCGTTGTCCACGAAGATTGAAAGTTGAAGCCGCCTGTGATGCCGTCGATGTTCAGAACTTCGCCCGCGAAAAACAGATCGTTCGTTTTGCGGCTTTGCATGGTTTTGAAATCCACTTCGCTTAACTTCACGCCGCCGCAGGTGACGAACTCTTCTTTGAATTGTCCCTTGCCCGCGATCTCAAATTGACCCGCTGTTAATTCTTCTGCGAGTTTTCGCATTTCTATTTTTGTGATATCGCCCCAGTTTTTATCGCCGATGAATTGCGCCAACTGTTTCCATAAGCGGGTGGGAATTTGCGAGAAGGCGGGGTGTGTGGCTACTTTCTTGCGCGCGTTTTCTGTCCACTCTTTGTTACGCTGTAAAATTTCCAGCGTGGCTTCAAGCTTGTAGTCGCCGAGCCAGTTGACAGTTAAGTGTGAGCGGTATTTTTTGTCAAACAAAATGCGCGCGCCCCAGGCCGAACATCTTAAGACAGCGGGGCCGCTTAATCCCCAGTGGGTGATCAGCAGGGGGCCGCGCGTGGTGACGCTATCCATTTTGAGCGTTACGTTTTCAACCGACACGCCCGCCAGCCCTTCAATTCTTTTATCGTTGACGTTGAACGTAAACAGGGAAGGCACGGGCTCTTCAATTGAATGCCCAAGCGATTGAACGATCTCGCGCGTTTTCGAATCACTGCCCGTGGCGATGACTAATTTTTTTGTTTGCAGAGGAAGTACATTCGCTTCATTCCTAACCTCCAGCTTGAAACCACCCTTTGGGTTTTTTTCCACCTGTAGCAGGGTCGTGCCAGTGTGCACCTTCACCCCGGCATTCTTCGCCGCTTCGCGCAAACAATTGGCGATCGTTTCAGAAGAATCGGTGACAGGGAACATACGCCCGTCAGGTTCTGCTTTTAATTTCACGCCGCGTTCTTCAAACCATTTGATCGTATCGGCGGGTTGAAAGCGGGTGAACGCGCCGCGCAGTTCCACACCGCCGCGTGGATAAAAAGTGATCAATTGCGCGGGGTCAAAACAGGCGTGCGTGACGTTGCAGCGACCGCCGCCAGAGATCAAAACCTTGCCAAGTGTCTGGCTGGCTTTTTCGATAATTAATACATGCAGATTGGGATTTAATTCAGCACAGCGAATGGCCGCAAAGAAACCCGCGGGGCCTCCGCCTGCGATGATGACATCCCATTTTGTGGTGAGAAAGTTTGACATGGGGTGGTATTATAGCTCTGAAACCAATGGCGATTATTTTGCGTTTTGATTTACATATACCCACAAAAAATGTAGGATTATTTTAGAATCAAGGAAGCCAGAAAATGAACCTTGAACTTAATGCGCAAATGGTGAAATTATCGCGGCGGATTATCCAGATAATAGGGATATGTGTTTCCATGATCGGGGGAATTGTTCTGGTCGGCTGGATCTATGAAATTGAAATTTTAAAAAATATTTCTTCTGGTCTCGTCACCATGAAGCCGAATACAGCCATTGCGTTTGTTTTTTCGGGGTTTGCGCTTTGGTTGGGGGCCGTGGAAGTTCCCAGCCGTACACGCATTTTGTGGATGCGCGTATGCGCGGCTGTGCCAAGTCTGATTGGGGCATTAACCCTGGCCGAATATCTGCTTGCGCTTGATCTTGGAATTGACCAATTGCTTTTTGTAGATAGTGTCAGCTTAAATAATTCGTACCCGGGGCGCATGTCTATTGTCACTGCCTTGAGTTTTTCGCTTTTGGGCGTCAGTTTCCTGCTTATCTATTCGAAATGGAAAGATAGTGTTTCTGTTTTTCAAAATTTTGCGTTGCTGGCCTGGTTTATCTCAGGGGTGGCTTTAACGGGATATATTTATGATGTGCGGGCGCTTTATAGTGTTGGTCCTTTTTCTTCGATGGCGCTTAATACAGCTATTTGTTTTTTTCTCCTGGCCATGGGCATATTGCTAATGCGGCCTGGCAAGGGGTATGTAACCATCTTTTTTTCAAACTCAGTTGGGGGTGTGAGTTTAAGGCGTATATTCCCGATCATTGTCATTGTTCCTTTATTGTTGAGCATACTGGTATTGGAAGGAGAGAAACAGGGATTCTATAATTTGCGCTTTGGCCTGGCCATCATGGTTGTATTAAGTTTTTCCATTCAGAGCTTTTTTCTTTGGGCGATCAGTGGACGACTTAACCAGATGGATGAAGAGCGCATTTCTGCCGATAAACAAACTCGTCATTTTGCCCGTTTATATGCGGTTTTGAGTCAGGTTAATCAAACGATCGTGCGAACCAAAGATCGGCAGGCGCTGTTTGATGCCATTTGCAAAGTGTCTGTAGATTATGGGAACTTTCGTCTGGCGTGGATCGGTCTGTACGATGATGAGACAGATTTGCTTACGCCGGTAGCCGAATGCGGGGCTGTGGATAATCCCCTTCCATTTGGTGTTATGAAGATTAAAGAAACTCCTCACAAGGAGGGGTTGATCGGTCTGGCTCTGCGATCTGGGCTGGTGGAATTTAGTGATGATGTTCAAGTTGATCCGCGCATGCCGCATTGGCGGGATGCGGCCATTCGCGGCGATTATCATTCTGCGGCGGTCATCCCCTTCCATCAAAAGGGGCAGGTAATCGGTTTTCTAAGTTTATATGTGGCTGATATCAATTTTTTTGCCGTGGAGGAAGAACGGAAATTGCTTGAGGAAATGGGCTCGGATATTTCCTTTGCGTTGGAAACCATGCAGCTTGAAGTTGAACGCCAACAGGCGGAATCAAAAATATATTACCAGGCCAGTTTATTGAAAAATGTGACAGATGCCATTGTTGCATCTGATGCCGCGTATGTACTTACTGCGTGGAACGCGGCCGCAGAAGCCATGTATGGCTGGAAAGCAGAAGAAGTTCTTGGGCGGAATGGGACGGAAATATTAAAGACAGAATTACCCGATATCGAAAAGGAAAACATGCTTCGGATCCTGAGGGAACAGGGAATTTATCGCGGTGAAGCCACCCAGCTTCGCAAGGATGGTACACGCTTCCCTGTTGAGATCGGGTCCATTGTTTTGCGCGATGATCAGGGACAGATCACAGGCTATGCCAGCGTTAACCGTGATATCACAGAGCGCAAGCAATCCGAGAGGGAATTACATCGAGCTGAAGAACGATTTCACAAGGCTTTTTATTCAGGCCCGGTGGGGCTGGCAATTACACGCGCTTCAGATGGCGTTTATCTTGAAATTAACGACGCTTTTTCCAATATTGTTGGTTTTTCTCATGATGAAATTATTGGTCAAACTTCGCTCTTGTTGAATATCACGACCCTGGAACAACGCGAAAAATATACCAGCCAGATCAGCAGGGATGGCTTTATTAATAACCAGGAAATGACCCTGCGGAATCGTTCGGGTGAATTCCGCACAGTTCTCGGGTCAATGGAACTGATTGAATTGAACCAGGAAGTTTGTGTGCTCTCCACGGCTGTTGATATTACAGAGCGCAAAAAAATTGAAGCCAACCTGATGCAGAGCGAACAGCGTTTTCGTCAATTGGCGGATAATATCGAAGAAGTATTTTGGATCTTTGATATCTCTGAAAAAAGGCTTATCTATATCAGCCCGGTGATCGAAAAAATATGGATGCTGCCCGCTCATGATTTTTTTGAAAACCCAAATCTGTTTATGGAAAGCCTTGTTCCTGAAGACCGTCCTCGCGTTGAAGAAATCGTACGCCGTCAATTCCAAGGTGAAAAAACAGAAGTTGAATACCGTATCTCCCGCCCGGATGGTTCCATCCGCTGGATCTGGGACCGCGCCTTTCCCGTGTTCGATGAAGATGGAAATCTGACACGCATCACGGGTGTCGTTGCAGATATTTCGAAAAATAAAAAAGCCGAAATGGAACTGCTCGAACTGAACCAAAGTTTGGAGCGGCGCATCAGGGAGCGTACAACCGAAGTGCAGGATCTGTACGAGAATGCTCCTGCTGGCTATCACTCGCTCGACTCCAACGGTGTTTTTGTCCGTATTAATCAAACAGAATTGACCTGGCTGGGGTATTCCCGTGAAGAAGTCGTAGGTATTAAATCTTTTGGCGAAATAATTACTGCCGAAAGTAAAAAGATATTTGCTGAAAACTTCCCTCGTTTCAAGGCACAGGGATGGATCAAAGACTTGGAATTTGAATTCATTCGGAAAGATGGCAGTACCTTTCCCATATTACTTAATAGTACGGCTATTTATAATGAACAGGGACAATATGTAATGAGCCGTTCCACTCTCTTTGATCTCACCGAACGTAAACAGGTGGAGTTGAAACTGCATGCCGCCAACACCATGCTCGAAAAAGCCTCCAAGTTAAAGGATGAATTTCTCGCCAGCATGAGCCATGAATTGCGCACGCCGTTGAACGCCGTCATCAGTTTGAGCGAATCTCTTCAGGAAGGCACATATGGTGAATTGCCTCCACGCCAGAAAGAGATACTGGATGTGATCAGCGAAAGCGGACATCACCTGCTTGATCTGATCAACGATATTCTCGACCTTTCCAAAATTGAAGCGGGGCGGCTTGATCTGCAAATGGACCCCGTTGAATTGGATACATTCTGCCAGGCTTCCCTGAGAATGATCGGCCAGGCTGCTTCTCAAAAACAATTGACAGTATCCACAGTCATTGACCCTGAATTGAAAATAGTCTATGCAGATGGCCGCCGCTTAAAACAAATGCTGGTGAATTTATTAAGCAATGCGGTCAAGTTCACTCCAGGCGGCGGGCAGATCGGGGTGAAGATTACACGTGAAGGGGAAGATGCGATCCGCTTCACCGTTTGGGATACAGGCATTGGCATTCCAGAAGATAAACTTTCAGACCTGTTCAATCCCTTTGTCCAATTGGATAGCTCCCTTTCCAGACAATATTCTGGCACAGGTCTTGGGCTTGCACTCGTACGTCAGTTGGCCGAATTGCACGGCGGGGGAGTGGGCGTAACAAGTACTCCAGGGGAAGGCAGTATTTTTTACTTCATCATTCCGTCCCTGCCTTTTCACCAGAATATCAGCGAGGCCTTACCGCAGGCTCCCCAGCATCCATCCGTGGAAGATCAGCCTTCACAATCATTTGCAAAAATACTTCTCGTTGAAGATAATGAGATCAACATGCTTGTCACCAGCGATTATCTGACCAACAAGGGCTATACGATCATCAAAGCGGTCAACGGCTTTGATGCCATCGAAAAAGCACAAACATCTAAACCAGAGTTGATCCTCATGGATATTCAAATGCCGCGCATGAACGGCCTGGATGCAATTCGCCGCCTTCGTGCCGAACCCGAATTTGCCACTGTTCCGATCATTGCCCTCACAGCCCTGGTCATGCCCGGCGATCGTGAAAGATGTCTGGAAGCAGGCGCAAATGAATATCTGGCAAAACCCATCAGCCTGAAAAGACTGGTTGAAACGATCAACGCTTTACTAAATAGCCATAGGGTATCAAAAAATTTATAAATCAATAACGCTGTCCTTTTGAATGGCGGGCGGCTGACATCCGTCACAACAAAAAAATGACAATCGTTATATTCGTAAATTCGAATATGTCAGGTACAATACATTCAGGTTTATGAATATGAAAAAACTTTCCCTTCCCAAAATCTCCGAACAAATTGCCGCACCGCTGGCCGCCATTGCCGCACCGCAGCGCATTGCCATTCTGCTTGCCATTGGCACTGGCGAAGCCTGTGTTTGTCATCTTGAAACCGCGCTTGGCTGGCGGCAGGCTTATATCTCCCAACACCTGATGGCGCTCCGCAAGGCGGATATTTTGCAGGATCGCCGTGAGGGACGTTATATTTTCTACCGATTAAAAAACGCCTCTTTTCTGGACCTGATCACTGCTTCTGCCACCCTCAGCGGACTCTCCGCTGAATCAGTTTCCACGCTCATCAATGCACAGAACCACCCCGCGTGTGAATGTCCACAATGTGCGCCTGCGTTGATCCCGCTCAATAGCTTATAAGGAAATTATGACCACTCTTTCAACCCCTTCTCCTCTTCATTCCAATAAACGCCTGCCTGCTTATGTTTTTTTTGCGGCAGTCATCTGGCTGATCGCATACAACATTATCCAACCGCTCGCAGATTGGGTTTCCTATACCCTCCTCGGTTTTGCACAAGACTCACGCTTTGGCGAATCTCTGGCTTTCTTCCTCTATGATGTGCCGAAAATTCTATTACTGCTTTCAGGGATGGTCTTTGCCATCTCCATCATTCGTACCTTCTTCAGCCCAGAGCGCACCCGCGCCATGCTTGGCGGAAAACGCGAGGGCGTGGGAAATGTCTTTGCAGCATTGCTCGGCATTGTCACACCGTTCTGTTCCTGCTCTGCGGTTCCCCTCTTCATTGGCTTTGTGGAATCAGGCATTCCGTTAGGCGTGACATTTTCCTTCCTCATCGCTGCACCCACGATCAACGAAGTGGCTGTCATTATGTTGTTTGGTTTGTTCGGTTGGAAAGTTGCTGCGCTTTACATTGTCTCTGGGCTGGCCATCGCTATTTTGGCAGGTATCGTAATTGGCAGGCTCAAGATGGAACGCTATGTCGAAGATTTTGTCTGGCAGATCAAAGGGGCGGCAGGGCAGGTTTTGGAAGAAAAACTGACCTGGAATGACCGCATCGAACGCGCTTGGGAATCTGTCAAAGAGATCGTTGGCAAGGTTTGGCTGTATGTTGTCATCGGCATTGCTGTCGGTGCAGGGATTCACGGGTATATGCCAGAGAGTGCATTGGTTGGGATCATGGGCAAACAGGCCTGGTGGTCTGTGCCTGCGGCGGTCTTGCTGGGTATCCCTTTGTATTCAAATGCGGCGGGTGTCATTCCCATCGTGAGTGCGTTGATGGAAAAGGGTGCCTCCCTTGGAACGGTGCTGGCTTTCATGATGGCCGTCGTTGGGCTGAGCCTGCCAGAGACGATCATTCTGCGCCGTGTACTCAAACCACAATTGATCGCTGTGTTTATCGGCGTGATTGCCGTCGCGATCATTTTTACGGGCTATCTTTTCAATATTATTTTGTAAACAGGAGAAACCATGTTAACCATCAAAGTTTTAGGTTCAGGCTGCGCCAATTGCAAACGCGTGGAGCAGATCGTACATAAAGTGGTCGAAGAAATGACCTTGCAAGCTGAAGTCATCAAAGTCACTGAATACCCAGAGATCATGAAATATAACGTCATGTCCACCCCGGGTCTGGTCATCAACGAAAAAGTTGTTTCCACGGGACGTATCCCCACGCCCGCCGAAGTGACTGCGTGGTTATCCAGTGCGCTTGAAACAGCATAAACGTTAACAAGATGATAACTTTTTGTTCTCCCCGCTCATGATAAAACCACAGGCTAGGAGATCACTATGAAAAAAGTTTTGTTTTTATGCACAGGTAATTCATGCCGTTCACAAATGGCGGAAGCCATTGTCAATGCGTGGCTGGGTGATTCATGGCAGGCGGTCAGCGCGGGGACAAAGCCTGCGGGCTACGTCCATGCCAAGGCGTTGGAAGCTCTGTCAGAAATCGGGATCCAGCACACGGGTCGTTCGAAGCGCGTGGATGAATATCAGAATATGGAGTTTGACCTCGTTGTCACGGTCTGTGATTCGGCGGCTGAAGAATGTCCCGTCTGGCTGGGAAAAGGAAAGCGCGTGCATCATAGTTTTCCAGACCCCGCATTGACCGATGACATACATGATTTTCGCAGCGTGCGCGCTGATATTGAAAAAGTAATGATCGATCTACTCAATGCACATTCGGAGGCAGCATGACAAAAGAAACGCGTAAAGAACTTTCCTTTCTCGACCGCTACCTGACGCTGTGGATATTTCTTGCGATGGCGGTGGGCGTGGGCATTGGTTTTCTCTTTCCCCAGGCGGTTGCGAATTTTAATACAGCGGTGTCTGTGGGCACTACCAACATTCCGATCGCGATCGGCTTGATCTTGATGATGTATCCGCCTTTGGCGAAAGTACATTATGACGAGTTGAGCGATGTTTTTCGTAACTGGAAAATTCTTGGGTTGTCGTTGATCCAAAACTGGGTGATCGGCCCCATTTTGATGTTTGTGCTGGCGGTCATCTTTTTGCGCGGCTACCCCGAATATATGACGGGACTCATTCTGATTGGCCTTGCGCGTTGTATTGCGATGGTGATCGTGTGGAATGAACTGGCGAAGGGCGATAACGAATACGCGGCGGGATTGGTTGCGTTCAATAGCGTCTTTCAAGTTTTGTTCTACAGTGTCTATGCTTATTTATTCATCACCGTGCTGCCGACCTGGTTTGGCATGACGGGTAATATCGTGAACATTACCATTGGTGAAATTGCGAAGAGTGTATTCATCTATTTGGGTATTCCTTTCATTGCGGGCTTTCTGACACGTTTCTTCCTCGTCCGCGCGAAAGGCAAGGATTGGTATCACAAAGTCTTTGTTCCAAAGATCAGCCCGTTGACTTTGATCGCTTTGCTCTTCACGATCGTGGTCATGTTCTCGCTCAAGGGAGATGTGATCGTGCAGCTTCCGCTGGATGTGGTGCGAATTGCCATCCCGCTCTTGATCTATTTCGTGGTGATGTTTCTGGTTTCGTTCTACATGGGCAAAAAAGTTGGCGCGGATTATTCCAAGACGACCACGCTTTCATTTACTGCAGCCAGTAATAATTTTGAATTGGCAATTGCGGTGGCTGTGGCGGTCTTCGGCATCAACTCTGGCGCGGCTTTTGCGGCGGTCATCGGCCCATTGATCGAAGTTCCTGTGATGATCGGTCTGGTGAATGTGGCCTTTTTCTTCCAGAAGAAATATTTCGGCGGGGCGTTGGGGGCTTCCGCTGAAATGCTGGCCGCGGCAGAAGCAGTTTGCCCGCCTGATGAAAAACTGATTAGATAGAAAAGTAATTTTCACCCCTTAATAAAAACTTGCCCGTGAAATTCAATTTCACGGGCAAGTTTTTATTATAGTGTCGTTCTGAGCCGCGATAGCGGCGAAGAACCTCTACAAAGAATAGACGCGCTTTTCAAGGCTATTCGCTGCTTACTTTCTTGAGCAGGCTCCTGTATAGTTCCTCGGTGCTTTGCAGGGGTTCCATATCCAGTTCCTTGGCGATGATGCGTTTCATTTCCTGATATTGATTGATCAATCCCGCGCGGTCACCCAACGATGCAAACACGCGCATGGATTGCGAGTACAGATCCTCTTGCAGGCTGTCCACTCGCAGGGCCCGTTGGAGCAGTTCCTGTGAAGTGGTGTAGCGTTTGTGTACATAATGATGATCGGCCAG
>JAVBXV010000380.1 GCA_030824405.1 Anaerolineales bacterium
ACGACCCCATATTTGAAGAAGTTGCGCGGCGCAAACGTTTGTATGAAATATTCATCCGCAGGAATGGCGTTACCAAACGCAGATAACCTTCATAAGGCCGCACATACGCGCTCTTTCGCATGAACAACATGATGAGCCCAACGAAAATCAAAAAAACGCCAACGATGCCCATCACATTCCAACGCCACTCCTCGAACCCCCACCAGCGAATTAACCAGGCCACAAGGAGCACAGCCAATCCCAACGAAAAAATCGCTGGCCACCAGCGATTCATCATGACCGTATAAACCACCAGCGGATATTTCCTGCCTGCTTTTGCCATATCTTTATTCTTTTCTCCTGGCGGATCAAGTTCCCGCTTCTTTCTTAACCTTCGGCCTGGTCGCCATTTAATTGAACGATCAACTTGCCGATGGCTTGTTCAAGGTGCTCGCCCCGCAAACTAAAGGTGATATCACCGCGAGTCTTTTCGATAATACTGCGCGCGAGATCGGTCTGCCTGCGCAAGCCGTTCGTGATCGCATCGGGATAATCCATGGTAACGAGCACGGAATAGATCTCGTCCATGTGGTTGAGCAATCGTTCTGCTTCTTTTGAATAGCCGTGGCGAAGAATGTCCAATGTGCGGCGGCGTAATTCGCCGACGACTTCTGCCAGGCCGTTGAGATAGGTTGCAGGTTCAACGAGCAGGTCTTCGGGAGTCTGAAGCGGTTCACTTCTGATCAAGGAACAGGTGACATTCGCTTCCACAAATTCCTTGAGTGCATCCTGTGTGTAGCCTGCATAGAACAGGTCAGGATAATGGGCAAGCGATGAACGAAGCACATCGGCCAGTTGACGGGCCTCCGCAAGATGGGCATTCATCGTATCCACTTCATCACGATGCACAGCGCGGATGGCCAGCGAGCAGGCTCGCGTGAGTTGACGCGCCTGTGCGAGGGCATGGTCGCGCGCAGAAGTGCGTGCATCAAAAACCTTTCGGACCTGTTCAGCGATCGATTCAAGTTTGTGCATGATTCACTACGATTCTTTTGGGGGTTCGGGCGGTTGAAAAGGCTTGAATAAATTATCAGCCAGCGTACTGTTGACTGGTACATTGATCACGCCGAAAGCAGCCTCGTAGCGCGCGATATTTTCTGTGAGCGCGCGCACCAGCAATTTGGCGCTGAGCGGCGTCATCACAACGCGGGAGCGGACTTTTGCAGTGGCCTCGCCCGGCAGAATATGGGCGAAGTCGATCACGAGATCAGACGGTGAATGAGCAATGCGGGCAAGGTTGGCATAGATGCTATCCAAACCTTGCGGAATTTCAAGAGCAGGCCCAGTGGGCGCTTTTGGAGGTGTGGGGGGAGTGGGAGGAGTGGTCATGGAAGTATATATATAACTTGCGTGTTCGAAGGATAAGCCCTCGAACACGCAAGATTAAATTTAGAATGGAATGTCGTCTTCAGGAGGAAGCTCGGCCATTTCCATGCCGCCACCGCCAGCCATGGGACCGCCGCCTTCATTCTCGCCGCGAGAGGAGAGAAAGCGCACGGTGGACGCGGTGATCTCAAAAGATGCGCCAGCAGTACCATCCTGCTTGGTCCAAATGCGTGGGCCGCCTGTATTTTTATCTGGAGTGAGACGCCCTTCAACAAGCACTTTCGAACCCTTCTTAACATACTGGTTGCAAACTTCTGCCGTTTTACCCCAGGTGGATATACGGAACCACATGGTTTCTTTTACCTGCTCGCCATTCCCAGCTGTGTACTGGCGATTGGTGGCAACTGAAAAAGAAGTAACAGCCTGGCCTGACGGGGTGTAACGCATTTCAGGGTCCTTGCCTACATTGCCTACAATAATAATGGTGTGATACATGGGGAAAGTGCTCCTTGGGTTTAGGTACCCGCCGAATTGCGGTGGGGAAAATACAACAATTTACATTTTACACCACTCACCTTAAGATTGTAAGAAACCCACCACGATGACAGTCTACAATTTGAACTCAAAAAATTATTAAGGAGAAACCTATGTCTGAAACCGCTCCAAAACGCTATCATCCTGTTCATGTTGTTTTACACTGGCTCATGGCTTTGCTTGTCTTTATGATGCTCGGTATTGGCAAGTTCGTGATGCCCGGGGTATCCCCTGAAGATCCTCAAAAAGTAATGATGCTGCAAATCCATGCTTTTACGGGTATGGCGATAACAGTATTGCTGGTCATCCGTCTCATTGTCCGCTTTACCCAAAAACAGCCCGCCCCTGCAGACGCTGGAAATGCATTCCTTAATTTTGTGGGCAAGGCCGTTCATTTTCTGCTTTACTTTATGCTGATCGGCATGGCATTAAGCGGGCTCGGACTGTTTCAACAGGCAGACCTGTTGAGTGTATTTAACGGGGCAAAACCCTATCCCTTGAACTTCTTTGATTATCTGCCGCGCATGGGGCATGGATTAACTTCATGGATATTGCTCGCGCTGGTGTTCCTGCATGTTGGCGCAGCCTTGTTCCATCAATTCATCAAAAAGGACAATCTGCTTGCCCGCATGTGGTTTGGAAAATAAACCCACAGACTCGCTGCGATTAACTGGCGGATCTAATTATGGAATGGACGATCGAATACTGGGATGAGCCAGAAATTTTACACATAAAGACTCATGGCATCCTTACCGCCAGCAACGCCAACCAGATGCTGGCAGAGATCGTTGAAGCCATGTCTCGGTATCAATGCACGAAGCAGATCGTTGACCACAGTGACACAGACATGACCTTAAGTGTGACTGAATATTATCAGCGCCCAAAAATCAATGAACAGATCGGCATCTCGCGTTCATGGAAAATAGCCATGGTCTTCAAAACGCTCGACGATAAATCCCAGTTTATGGAGACAGTTTTCAGGAACAGAGGCTATAAATTTCTTCAATTCTCCAGCCTTGAAGAAGCAAAAAGCTGGATCGAAAATGTATAAAGTGTAGACAGCTCCAAAACAGATACGCCCGCGAAATTTATTTTTCGCGGGCGTATTTTTTATGCCATCACAAAAATATGCATGAACTCACCCAGCCTTGGAAAAGATCAACCTTAAGTACTGGGAACTTTTCAATCACCATTTTCGTTTGACAGGGGAAAGAAATTTATTGAGGCACAAATGAAAATATCAACAAACACCATCTTAATCGTTTTTGGAATTCTAGCCATCGGCATGATGGCCATCTTCCCGCTTACTCTCGTTGCGGCACAGGTACTCGGCCCGTCCCCTGAAAAGAACACACAGGCAACTGTACAAGCCATGGTGACACAAACCATGCTGGCAATGACATTAAACGCGCCGACGCAAACCCCGCCTCCGCCCACGCCGATCCTTGTTCAAATTACCAATACGCCTGCTCCTACATCCACAGCAGTAGTGCCAACCGCCGCATCCTATTGTGACTGGGTCGCCTTCGTCAAAGACATCACCATCCCGGATGGCACCATCCTCACCCCTGGCGAAACCTTCACCAAAACATGGAGATTAAAGAATCGCGGCACCTGCACATGGACACCGGACTACACCCTCGTCTATCACAGCGGCTCACAAATGGGAGGCACCACCTCCGCGCGATTATCAAACAATGTGGCCCCCGGCCAAACCGTGGACATTTCCATCACGCTCACAGCCCCTGTCAACGCAGGAAACTTCACGAGCTACTGGACCCTACGCAACCCATCTGGTGCGCTCTTCGGCTCAGGCGATAAAGCCAATATCCCCTTCTATGTGGATATCAAAGTAAAGGAAAAGAATCTGCCGCACGGCACAGTCAGTGGAAATCTCTGCTACCCCAGTGAATTCAACCCACCTATGACACTGTACTTTGAAAACGCAGTCACTAGTGAAAAAATTCAATTCGCCATGGCAGAAAACACGAATGTCTACAGTGTCCTACTTCCCAATGGCAAGTACTATGCGTATGCCTGGGCACCCAACTACAATCTTGAAGGTGCATATACAGACACAAGCGGTCTGATGAAAACCTTCCTAGTTGAAGGCGGGTTGGAAACGCCATTCATCAACTTGTGTGACTGGAGCCCATATCCACACGCACACGGACAGTAATATAAAAAGATGACGACCCGAACGGGTCGTCATCTTTTTTTAGATCTCATAAGAATAAAGAATGGTTTCCATTTCCTGCGGGGTCAGCCCGCCATGATGCCCATAATATCTTTGAATATATTTATCCTTTTCATACCACCAGACAGATTCATAACGATAAGACAGCACTACTAGATTCGCCACCCGTTCTTTAAAGCGCGTGGAAACATCTGTACCGAAGTAGCCTTCCTTGATCAACGTTTCAGTTTTGACCACATCCGCCTTACCTGACAGCCGCGCAGAGAGAAAAGACTGCGCTTCATCAAGCATTTCATCTTTGATATAGAGGAACATATCCCTTGGCGAACCCGCAGGGACAAGCAGTTCATTCTTGCGGTTCGATTTCAGGAAGCGTTCAAAGCCTGAAAAATTCGGATTGGTATTCAAGTAGGTCGTGGTCTGCGGATCGATCTCACACATGCCATGATCGGCAGTCATCAGGAAAAGTATTTTCTTATTCCCTTTGAACATACGCTCAAAATAATATTCCATCATCATCAGGAAAGTTTCAATTTCCGCCTCGGTCTGCGGCGCAGTGGGACCGTACTCATGCGCAAGCAGATCGATCTTATCAAAATACAAATGAGCATACATGGGACGGGTCTGTTTTTCGATCAGCTGCCCCAGATTAATAAAAGCCTCGGAAAGAGTTTTGAATGAACGCAATTCCGAGCCCGCCATCACAGCCCTGGAATATGTAGAGGGTGTGTAATCACGCAGGCCAAAATTGAAAGAGTCCACACCCATTTTTTTCAATTCAGGATACAACACTCCCTTTGGATACAACTTGGACGGGTCCACATGGGCTTCCTTCATCGTGTCGCGGCCTTTGGAACCTGCAAAAGAAAACAACAAAGGCGAGATCACCCGATCCACCAGCGGCTCGTAGTAATACCATTCATGCACACCGCTTTGCCCCACAGGCAGACCCGTGTGCATCGTCGTCACATGCGCGGCCGTTGTGGACGGGAACTGCGATGTCAGTTTTTCGATCTTCCCATGCGTCTCCATGCGCTTGATAAACGGAGCATCCTGAAAGCGTTCGTAAAATCGCCACCCAAAGGCATCGATAAAAAACAACACCACTGCATCATATTTTTTGGAAGCAAATGCATCTTTGATTCGGTTTGGGATACCTGCAAACCCACCTGAGTCATAACGGGGCTTTACAAAAGTCTCATTCAATATTCCACCTTTATTCAATAACCGCACTATCAGGGATTAGTCCTGACAGTGCGGAGGAGTAACAAAACTATTTCATCATCCTGGCGGCTTTGCGGCCGATC
The DNA here is from genome assembly GCA_030824405.1 of Anaerolineales bacterium. GTDB lineage: Bacteria > Chloroflexota > Anaerolineae > Anaerolineales > Villigracilaceae > Villigracilis. Next base: position 5,404 of record JAVBXV010000380.1, read on the forward strand.
TCCACTGCAAAGTTCGTGCCGCGATCCCATGGGTACACCTGGCTCATCGAAGCAAAATACAAGCCATTGATCGGGGTTTGTATTTCAGGAATATTCTTTGAGTGATTTACCAAAGGCACGGGCTGGGCATAATTTGTTTTGTGAACCCATATCTTCTTCACCCATTCCCGCGTAAACTCGGGATTGAATTTTTGGAACGCGGGAATGAATCTTTCCAGCAGTTCATCATCGCTCATTGAAAAATATTCGTGGCCCATTTCCAGGTAATCACCTGCGTACACAATATGATCACCGCCAAAATTTTCCTTCGGCACAAAATTTGTATGTTCCACCAGCGCTAAAAACGGATAGCCTTCATCCTTCGGCACGTTGAACCAGTAATAGCCATCCTTCGAAAGCGAATGCTTGAGCGCCAGCGTCATCACCACCGCGCCCATCGATTTCAGATCCAGCAAACCTTTCAAATAATTTTCAGGCAGATCGGGACATAACTTCGCCATCAGATTCGGAGACGTGGTGACCAACACCTTATCAAAGGATTCACCGTCCACGCTCAAACTACCCGACGCCTGATTCTGCTTAATAGATTTGATACTCACCCCAAGCTTGATCGCTACTCCCTGCTCGCGCAATTTCTCCGCAAACAGATCGGCGAATTTCTGAAAGCCACCTTCAAATGTACCCAGCCGAGTAGTGCGTGCGTGCATACGCGCCCACAGCCACGCCATGTTGACATCTTTATAAAAGGCGCCAAACTTGCCGATCAGCAGCGGCTTCCACATCTGCTCATAGACTTGTTTGCCTGCATATTTCATCATCCATTCATCGGCAGTGACCTTTTCCAGCGCGCGCCAGTTATTGGTGATACGCAGGAATAATCCAACGAAGCCGAATCTAATTTTGTTCAGACCAAATCCAAGTCCAGGAAAAAGAAGCGCCTTGATAATTGAGTCGAAGGGATACCATTTTCCTTTGTACAACATCACCGTCAACGGGCGCGGAAAGCGGACCTTGTCTTCCAATCCCAATTCACGGATCAACCCAAGCATTTCGCTGTCTGATTGAAACCAGTGATGATAGAACTTCTCCACAGACCAATCCCAATGTGGCTCTTTGAAACCGCTCGCCAGACCGCCCGCATATTCAGCCGATTCAAAAATGGTCACATCGTGACCTTCTTTTTTCAGATCCCACGCGGCCACCATGCCGCCGTAGCCTGCTCCAATAATTGCTATTTTCATCAACGCTCCAAAATTTTCATGTTATTTATTTTTTTACTTTTTTTCCAGCCTGGCCGCGAGAGGCTGGAGTTTATGCCATTGCTGTTGAATGGCGTAGATCATTGCGAGAGTCTCCAACCAGCGCACATCACATTGTGGATCCTCCGCCAGGCGCTCAAAGACCTGCACAGCCTGTTCGTCGGTACGGCCTTCTTTCAGATACTCATGGGCTAATTTTTCAAGATGAGCCGCACTGTTCGTATCTGCCTGCTCAACTTGCGCGGTATGGTGATCGGTCTTCCGTGATGTCACCCGATCAATCGCAGCTTCCAATTCTTCGGTCAAAAAAGGTTTGACCAGATATTCCTGAATTCCAATGGATGTGGCTGCACTCACAGTTTCAGGATTATTTTCAGCAGAGATGATGATGCAGCCCATATCTGGAAATGCACGAACAATATGTTTAAAGGCCGTCAACCCATCCATTTCAGGCATGTTGATATCCAAAATAACAATATCAGGATGGTGCTCTTTGGCCATCTCAACGGCTTGCAGGCCATTGGACGCGATCGCCACGACTTCCACATTGTCAATTGTAGCGATCATCAGGCGGGTATTGCGCCGTGTTTCCTGAACGTCATCAGCAATGAGGACACGTAACTTTACTTTTTTTGGGGTATCGGTTGGAGTCATTTTTTGCCTTACTGCTCGTTACATAAACTTCCAAACTTTCAGGCGCGAAGATAAAGACAAAAAATAGTTTGGAAGGGTACGCAGCGCTATAAAACACTTGCGATGTTTTAAGTATAACCCACCCTGTTTTATGTTTCTTCTGCGGTTTCTTCTCTTAAATTATCCGACCACTTGATGCCCTCGCGCGCCAGATAATACGCGCCCAGAAGTGTGATCGGCAGCCAGAGCGCCACATGCAAAGTAAGTGTGTATCCCGCCGCAGTGGCCTGGCTCACACCGTAGGCGGTGAGCACGGCAATGCCAGGGGCGTCGAATGTGCCAATATAACCAGGCGCAGAAGGGATGGTGGTTGCAAGATTGACAATACCATTCATCAACATCAACGCGAAGAAGGAAACATTGAAATCAAAAGCATGCATCACGAACCAGTACTTGCCCGTCTCCAACAGCCAGATGATGACCGAAGTAAAGAAGACCATCAAAACGTTAAAGGGAGAGCGCAACGAAGCGAGTCCATCCAGAAATTTATTCATCACATCGATGATCTTTATGTGCAGGCGCTGCGGAGTCAAATGCTCCACGAACCACAGACCGATCTTCGCGGTCTTCAGCGGGAACATGGCCGCCAAAAGAAAAACGCCAAGCGCGCCAAGGAACACGGCCGTTCCATAAATAGCCACCTGCTGAATATTGCCCACAAAACCAGATGCGCCCGTGAGCTTGGCCAGCTCGGATAAATTGACAAAGACAAAAGCCAGCATGACCACGCCATCAAAAATTCTTTCGACAATGATCGTGGCCAGCGATGCTGAAATGGGCACGCCTTCTCTTCTTTTCAAGATCACAGCGCGCAACACTTCACCCGCGCGCGCAGGATAAATATTATTGCCCATATAGCCAATGGTGGTGATGGGGAACATGGTCTTCGTGGGAATTTCCTTGATGGGCTTGAGTAGATAATGCCAGCGCCACGCACGCACCCACACACCAATGAAATAAACACCGATACCCGGGATCAGCCAGAAATAATTCGCTTTTTGAACCGTGCCCCAAAATTCATCAAGTTTTAGTCCGCGCAGGGAAAGCCAGATAAAGATAACGCTAATTAAAATGCCGAGCCATAATTGCCAGTTTTTCATTTTCATGAGCGTGATTGTACCAAAGGAAGGGATGAAGATTGAGGGGCGAGTCATGAAGGAGGAAGACAAGATCGCTTCGGCTATAATGAATCCAACTATTTACCCAAGGAAAAATTATGAAAAAATACTGGCCCACCATTCGTGATTATCTATTGATCGTCTCCTCAAGCTTGATCCAGGCTGTAAGTTTGCGTTTATTCTTCATCCCTGCCAACCTGGCCTCGGGCGGTGTGAGCGGCATTGCACAGTTGGTCAATCACTTCACAGGCTGGCCGATCGGCTTGATGGTCCTGGTCGGGAACGTTCCCTTGTTTTTACTCGGCTGGCGCTTCCTTGGCGGATCCAAATTTGCATTGCGAACTGCGGTTGCAATCCTCACCTACTCCGTGTTCACAGACTTGATCGTACAGGTTCCATACTTTGTTGAATCCTCACAGTATCTGATCAACGACCTGAAAGGCGATATCTTCCTCAATGCTTTATATGGCGCGATCATCAGTGGCATTGGCTATGGAATGGTCTATCGCGCGCGCGGCACCAGCGGCGGCTCGGATATTCTCGCGCGCATTCTCAACAACTGGCGCGGCGTTTCGATGACCCAAAGTTACCTGATCGTGGATACGGCAGTGATCCTGTCTGCCGGGTTTGTCTTCGGCTGGAAACAGGCTTTATACGCGATGATCACTTTATATGTTAGCGGGTTGGTATCTGAAACCGTGCTCGAGGGCGGCGAGACAGTTCGCACGGCAATGATCATGACGGCTCATCCCGATGAAGTCTCCACACGCGTGATGGACGAATTACAACGCGGCATCACCTATCTCGAAGGCAAAGGCGCATACTCGGGCAATTCACGTCCCGTTTTATATTGCGTGGTTTCCCGCTCCGAGGTTGCCTCGTTGAAAGCCATTATTCATGAAAGCGACCCCGAAGCCTTTATGGTCATCGGGGTTGCGCATGAGGCGTTGGGCGAAGGGTTCAAGCCTCTTAAAGGACGATAATGGGTAGGGGTGACCCGCCAATCGCTAAGATTCAAAAAGTCTTGCAAGGCTACCTTGCAAGACTTTTTTGTTGACGGCACTGAAGGGTCGCCCTTACTTCTTCTTCATGTATCCAAGCTGCTTCAAAGCATTGGGATCATCACGCCAGTCTTTTTGCACTTTGACACGCAATTCCAAAAATACTTTTCTCCCGCCCATTTCTTCAATTTGTTTGCGCGCGGCGCTGCCGATCGATTTCATCATCTTGCCGCCTTCGCCGATGACAATGCCCTTTTGTGATTCACGTTCCACAAAAATGGTCGCGGCAATATACGCCATGCCATTTTCGCGCTCGGTGAATTCGTCAATGCGCACGGCCAGGCTGTGCGGCACTTCATCACGCAATTGCAGCAGGCAGGCTTCACGCAGCAGGTCCGCCGCGATCTCACGTTCATAAAGGTCTGTGATCTGTTCTTCTGGATATTCAGCCGGTCTCTCCGGAAGCGTCTGGATCAGGGTCTCGAGCATTTCACCAAGCCCAATCCGCTTCGCTGCGGATACTTTCTTAACCTCAGCCTGATTCAGCAGATCTGAATATGTCTTCTCCCGGGCGGACTCTATGTCGGGTTGGAGCATGTCTATTTTGTTTAGCACCAGCATTCGGGGAGTACGACGCGCAACCTTGTTGAGCATCCCCGATATTTGGATGTCTTCCTCTGTTGGTTCAGACGAACCATCCACCAGCCAGAGGATCAGATCCACGCCATCGAGGGCTTCCTGCGCTTCCTGATTCAGGAACTCGCCAAGTTTGTGACGTGCGTTATGAATACCGGGCGTATCCACAAAAACGACCTGCGCATTTTCAATGGTGAGAATACCCAGTTGACGTTTGCGCGTGGTCTGCGGACGCGGTGAAACAGCGGCGATCTTTTGCCCAAGCAACGCGTTGAGCAAGGTGGACTTGCCCACATTGGGGCGTCCGATAATGGCGACAAAGCCTGAACGATGCACGATATTAGTCATGATTATTTTGGTTTCCAATTTACAACAATACTAGAGATGAGCAAAGCGGCGCCCACAAAAACCTGTCATGCGGGCTGCTCCTTGAGAAAGATAACGGCAAGGATAACACAAGCGCGTGAGGTTATTGCGTTTGCTTCGGCCGCCAGTTTGCAACCGCCAAACTAAGAATAATAAGAATGGCTCCTGTAACTACCTGCCAGGTGAGCACTTCATTCAGGAAGATCACGCCAAGGGTCACGCCGCCAAGCGGGAAAAGATACGTCACCATGGTGGCGCGGGTGGGGCCAATTTCATGAATAAGATAATACAGCATCAGGAAAGCCAACCCCGAACCTAGGATGCCCAACCAAAGCAGTGAAACCCATGTGATCGAAAGGGCGGGCATCTTGAACGGCGACTCGAAAAGGAACGAAGCCACAGACATGGTTACTGTGGCGGATACCAAAGGACCCATGCTGCGCATGATGCCAGGGATCTCCTCTGTGTACAAGCGGGCGATAATGGAACTTGCTGCATAAAAGACACATGCCAGAACAACCGCCAACTGTCCCAACAGGGAGCCAGTGGACACACCGATATCCTTGCTCATCAGCACGACCACCCCCGCAAAACCAAGCAGCAAGCCCAATACTTTTGGCGTGGTCATTTTGTCGTCATGCAGCATGAAGTGCGCCGCCAAAATGGTAAACAAGGGAACAGTTGCATCCAGAATGGAAGCAACGCCTGAGTCGATGGTTTTTTGTCCCCATGAAATCAGGAAGAAGGGGATGGCAATATTCGTCAGCCCAAGAATGATGAGTGGGGTCCACTCCTTGATGGTGCGCGGCAGAGGCACGCGTTGGATCAGGATGACCACCAGCCCAAACAAAAGCCCAAAGAAAGCGCGGAATGCAACCAGAGTGATCGGGCCAATTTCACGCAACGCAACTTCGATCCAAAGGAAGGATGAGCCCCATATCGCTCCTAAAGTGATAAAGACAATCCAGTGTTTAGTTTTCAAAGGTACTCCTATTTTTAAATGACACAATCGAGCAAGTCTACCACCGCCTTTTCGGGGCGCGTCAATCCTGCTACGGGGGCTCCAGATGATCACATCTCAGACGAAAAAGCAGGCATCGTCTGCCACGTTGTGCGGACGATGCCTGCTTTTAATTTCTTTTTTTCGTGCGGTTATATTTTCTTGACCAGATAATTCTCGTCACGTTCAAAGCCGCGATCCAAATAATATTGACGGGTTCCAATCGCAGCGATGACCGCGAGTTTCTTAAATCCATTTGCACGCGCGATCAATTCTGCTTCTTCGAGCAGGCGCGTTCCCAGCCCAACATGTTGGGCAGAACCTGTTTGTTCCGCGCCCACCGCCAGTGACTGCCCATAAACGTGGACTTCACGGATCAATGCCGCGCCGCTCAGATCTGACATGCCAGTTTGCGGAGCACCTGCCTGCGGCAAAGACAAACGAATGAATCCCGCGAGGCCGTCATCAGTGGTGATGAAAGAGAGGAAATGTTCCTCGGCAAAGCCCGCCTTGTAGACCTGGTCATCGAGGCGCAGGGTGGCAGAATCCACACTGGTGCCGCGCACTTCACGACAGCGAATACACTGACAACGCGTGCCGCGCTTCTTCATTTCACTCTGAATATCCTGACGCAAACTAGTGCGCGTATTTCCTTCGACCACATTGTTACCCGGAATATCACGGATGACACGATTCACACGGCAATAGCGCGGAATGGTCGGCTTGATATCCACAAGCATCTCCACCAGATCCTGCGTGGTGTATGGATGGAACTCGCCGCGCTGCCAGTATTCATATAACTCGGCATTCGCCAGCAATTGATTCGGGTAGATCTTTATTTCATCGGGGCAGAAATCTTCCCATAATTTTGCAAAGTCAACACGGTCACTTTGCGGAGTTGCACCAAGCAGGTTGGGCATCCAGTGCAGAACGATCTTAAAACCGCCAGCACGCAGCAGGGCAACCGCCTTGCGTGTGCAGTCCACATCATGTCCGCGTTTATTGATCTCCAAAATATGATCGTCGAAACTTTGCGCGCCCATCTGCACCTTGGTCACACCCAGGTAACGCAGCCAGCGCAATTCATCTTCATTGATCTCATCGGGACGGGTCTCGATCACCAGCCCCACATTGCGGTGACGGGCAGATTCGTTCGCAGTATGTACTTCTGTCAGATTAAAGGAAGGCGCGGTGTTTCTTTCCTTCGGCTCTTCCTTGTCTGTTTCGTCTGTATTTTCGTTCATCGCGTCAAAGCAGCGTTTGATGAACCATTCCTGATAATCACGGCGATACGAAGACCATGTACCGCCAAGAATGAGCAGTTCGATCTTATCAGTTGGGTGACCAAGATTAGTTAACGCCTTGATGCGCATCTGCACCTGTGTGTACGGGTCAAATTGATGTTCAAGTGCGCGCATCGCACCTGGCTCATCAGGCAGGTAACTCTTCGGCATACGCACATCTGTGGGGCAGAAAATACATTTCCCAGGGCAGGGATATGGTTTCGTCAACACGGTAACCGTGGTTACACCCGAAAGGGTCCGCATGGGTTTCATGCGAATACTTTCCAACAAAGCACGGTCAGGAGCGAGCGTACCGGCATCCACCAATTGTTGATAGGCAGCCACAAGCGCGGCCTTGGTCAGGTATCCGCCTTCAGGCAGGGGCTGACCACGCAATGCGCGCATCACATCCACGCCGCCGCGTATTTTTTCCAACACGCTGTGGGCCAGCGCCATTTTTTGCGGAGTCAGCTTGTTAGCTTTCTTCCAGAGATCTCGTTTTTCAGAAATAGTCATAAGGTATGTTTAAAATACTTTCACAATTCGGTTGAGGTCAGATTCTTTATCTTAAATTCCTGTGCGGCGTCGGCCATGTTCTTCTTGCTGAACAGATCGGTGTGCAAACCGCACTCTACTTTACCACGCCCAGCCCAGCGGCCAGCACGCTCATCATCATTCACGCCCACTGCAATGGTACACGGCGAGCACCCCACACTTCTGTAGCCTTCCTTATGCAGAGGATGTTTTGGAAGGTTATTTTCTTCCATGTATTTTTTCACATCTGCGTTCGTCCAGTTCAGGAGTGGGTTAATTTTCAACAACCCATCTTCCTGCAATTCCAGGATCTTCGCATGGGCACGCACAGAAGTCTGGTCACGGCGAATGCCGCTCACCCAGGCTTTTACATCAACCAATGCCTTTTGCATGGGCTGCACTTTATGCAGGTAACAGCACAAATTTGGGTCGTCCAGCGGAAGGGTGCGAATGTTTTGGCGCACAAACAAGTCCCAGCGCGGGTCACGA
>JAVBXV010000324.1 GCA_030824405.1 Anaerolineales bacterium
ATCGAGCGCGGTCACTCCGCCGCTCGTGGTACCGATCTTGAAAGTAGATGCCACTATGCACCTCCGAATGCGCTGCTAAGATCGCTCAATAATTTCTCGTTGTTGTTTGCGATCATTTCCCGCACCTGGCGTATGGTGAGGCCATTCGCAAAATTCATGTTGATATTTTGTTGTGAGCTGCTGTTCCCGCCGCTGGTTGGCCTGGCTAACATCTTCGCCACGGCATCTGGCTTCACGCTCTGCTCAAGGCCGCCTGTAAATCCCTGGCCTGACCATATACCGCGCTTGAACATGGCCTTGCTCGGCGAGTGCATGTCCAGTTCTTTGTCGAACGTTGAAAGCACGGACTTGGCAGCATTAGCAGCCGCCAATACCAGCCCTGGAATTCCAAGCAACAGTCCGTTGGCAATACCAAAGATGATGTATTTTCCGATCGTGCCCCAATTGACTTTCATGAAGGCATTTACCATCCAATCTTTCATCAAACCAAAATAATATTTGATGATGAACCAAAGCTGAGTCACTGTGGTGGTAATGCCACCAACATTATTCTTGAATGCCCAATAGAGCAAGGCCAACGTGGCGATGATCAACAAGATCGGAAGTAATACAGCCGCAAGAGAGGCACCAACGCCTGCAATCGCACCTTGCACTGCGAGAATACCCACACCGATCGGGCCTGTCGCAACACCCAGGGCGGTCAAGACTTTCACAACCATAGCCGCCACTCCGATCCACTTCACAAAATTTGCAATCAGCCCAAAGATGCCACCAGAAAACGGGTTCAAACTTTTAGTGGCTCCGCTGAACGCCAGAGGCAAAAGTTTCCCAAAGATGATCAGCAAGGGGCCTGCCACAAATGCAATCAATAAAAGATTGGCGATAAACTTTTGTGTTTTTGGATCTGCATTGTTGAACCATTCCAACCATTTGTTCAATTGAATCAATAATTTTTCAACGATCGGTAGCAAGTTGTCTCCCAATATTTTCAAAGTATCTCCCCAATTGCCTTTCAATATGCGCAATTGGTTGGCAAGACTTTCTGAGGTCCTTGCAAAATCTCCTTGCGCCTTGGCTGTTTGATCCATGATGATTGCATAACGAATCTGGATTTTTTGAGCTTCTGTCAACGCCTGAATGTTGCTGCCAAGGCCCATCTCCATTGCCTTACTTTTCATCAAGGTTTCATTCAACGCCACGCCGAATCGTTTAAGCGGCTCGATCTCTCCAGACAAACCAGAGCGGAGAGCGAGCAATACTTCTTCAGGGCTGGCATCGTTGAAAGAAGCCATGTCTGCGGAAAGTTGCACCAAAGCCATGGACATATCTGCTGCAGCTTTGGTACCCATGCCCTGTGCTGTAAAAAGGTTGCCATACGTGCCTGCAGCTGCTAATGCAGCTGCCTGAGACATGCCCATATTTTTCGCCGCATCTTTTGACCAATTCTCGATGACCTCGCCGTTGTCTTCAAAGACCACGTTGACTTTGTTCAAATTTTCTTGATACGACGAAGCCATCATGACAGCTTCTTTCGCCATCAATGCCAGCGGAATGGTCACAGAGGCAGTCATAACTTTGCCAACATTCTGCAAAACGCCGCCCAACTTTTGAGCGGATTTTTCCAGCTTGCCCATGCTATTTACAGCATTATCTACGCCGCTTTTTACGCCGCTAGAATCGATTGAAACTTTTCCATATGCACTGCCAAGTTTTATCGCCATAGTTACCAGGTTCCGTTGTCGTTGATCTTCACGCGTCTCAAATTGTGTTTGGGCATAGGCGCATACGCCTGTTCGCCATCTACACTCGGCGCGCTATTAAACGGGTTCTTGCCATCGTTCAACATATTCTCGTACTTGCGCCCAATCATCAGACAGGCTTCATCCAATGCCCACGCTGCGATCTCTGTCTCCAAACTCATAAATTCGGAAGGACGCTTGCCATAGGCAGTTGCAGAGTTATACAGCCGCCAGAGGTTCGTCTTGTCCTTCACGAAAGGATTGCAGAGCAGTTACCTCCCGATTGGCAAAATTGAAGATCGCCATTTTGTCATCATTTGGAAGCTCATCCAGCGTGATGTGAGCATCATCTGCCACATCGCCGATCAACGGCAAAACCAGCGCGATGGATACCAACGCATCCAACATCGCGCGAAATTCCTCGCCACTCTTGGCGAGCTGTTTCAGGTCAAGGCCGTCCTGGCCGTTCTTGGCTGATTCCTCTGCCAGGTCTACGAAAGAAGAAGGCAGTTTGCCTGTCAGAAGTAAATCTGTCATGGTGGCATCACGCACCGTGACGGTAAGCCCGCTGGGAAGAATCAACTCGTGCAATCGGCTCGCTCTCCATTCAGCCAGATTCAGCTTCTTCGCGTGTTGAGATTGCTCAAGATCTTTTTTATTTTTCATGTCCATCTCTTTCCATAGGGGGCAGATCAATGACCTGCCCCCTATCTACTTTATGCGGTTGTGAAGTTGATAACTGTGTCAGTCAAAGCCTGATCAAACACATCGGTCACGCCAGGCACGATCACAAGGTGCTCTGTCGCCGCGCCAAGATTGCTCGCGGGGTTCAGGGTTACGACCTTGCGAGCTGCATCAATGGTGCGGGCCACAGAAACGGGCACGCCTGCAGCAGTGGTCAGCATGATCGCATTCTCAGCGCCAACCTTCAAGGCGTTGCTGAATGTCAGTACCACATTGGCGCTGATCACCACGCCAGAGGCTGCATCAGCAGGGCTGCTGGAAAGCGTGAACGCGGGAGCCGAGGCAGTTGCGCCTGGCAGCGCAGTGGTGGTTTCATTGGCAACAAGGTCATACGCTTTGCCGTCAACTTTCACGCCTGCGAATTCAGCCTCAAGCATGAAAAACTCGCCACGCTTGAACGAGCCTTTTGGAGAGCCAGTCAACTTGATCTTCATCAGTTTGACATGCACGTCGTCGCCAGCATCACCCAGGGATTTCCCATAGGCTTTGAAATAGGGGAACGTGGGCGAATCGCCTTCGAGTGTTGCCACTTCATTGGGCGTAGCGCCGCTCACTCCATATGTATGCCCTGTCATCAATGCATAAGCGTTCAGCGGAATGCCGCCCGCCTTGAACTTGCCTTTCACACCAAGTGGCTGGGTGACGAGTCCCTGCAATTCATCGTTGCCGAAAAACTCACCACTCACCACGGTTTCTTCGAATTCCAATTCCAGTGCAGCTGGCAGCGTAATTGCAGTCACACCATCGTAAGAAACCAGAACGATCTGTTTCAATCCAAACGGTTTATTGTCTTCACCTGTTTCCATACCTTATTTCTCCTTTGTAAATTATCGATTGCGTATTGCGATAAATCTCAGCGTACCCAGCGCGCAATCCAAGGCTGTGTCTCGCTGTTGATGCACACTCACGTCATACGTCAATTCCCAAACGCCTGTGCCGATCTGTTTCTCATTCAACAAATCATAGGCTTTGATCATTGCGCTCTCAATATTGGCATATCCCTGGCGCTCGTAAAAATAAATGGTCAGCGGAGTTTGCACACTGCGCGAATAGGGACCCACGCGCGTCTCAGTACCCAGCTTGATCAATGCAGATGGCTTGATCTCTTTCGTTGTTGCGTCGAAAGCCGCTGCTGTATTCTGGCGCGAGATCTCCTCCACGTCGTTATAAATGCCGCCTGTTAGCACGGCCATCAAAGCCGCATTAGCGGTCAACGCCGTTTTTACATCGTCAGATACGCTCACAGACTCAACTCCTCACTGAACAGCCACACAGCCAGGCTGAACGCATCAGGCATCAGCGAAACGGATGCATCGCCGCCGATCATGTTTTTGTAATCGTCCATCGCAGGCCAACTCTCGCCATTCAACCAGCTGTTCAATTGACTGGTGAAGGCTTTTTCATCCATCAGCACCGCGGTCTTGAAACAAAAACAATGTGGGTGCAATGGATATTCGATCGTGCCAACGGGATACACGCCATCACCGTTATCGCCGCCCTGCACCACATCATCACATTCATCAGGCTCTGGATGCGCTGCAGACAGGTTGCACTTCTCCTGCTCAACCCACGGCTGCGCTGCCAAAACCTTGTCCGTTGCCAGTGCGTGTGCCTTTTGGATCTCGGTTCGCGCCAGGCGCAGCGCGTTGTACGAAACACCTTTGCCATCGCAATCATTGCCAGAGAGCAAACCAGTGGGATCCCCTGCAGCACGATCGGTGGCCGTGCGTGAATACAAACGCGTCGATGTCCAGCGTGGACAATTCTCGCCAGCACCCAAATACTGCTGCAGCTTCTTCGCGATGTTCCAGGCACTATCACCATCTGCAACGCCAGCCATGAGCGTCTCGTTGATCGCGCTGCGACCTGCGGCATCGATGCGCCAAATGCGTGCCGATAAATTGATTCCATCACCATACAAATGCTCTGCCGCTGAATTCAAAAGGATCTCGATCTGCGGCTTGAACACGCCATCTTCAATGGCTTCATTCATTGCTGAGGCACTTTCCGTCAACAACCCGCTTTCAACGATCAAACGCTCATGCCTCAGCGCCATCACACCATACGGAATCGCCACTGCTTCACGCCGCGCAGATAAAAATTCATCCTGCCAGGTCTTGAACGTATCACCCCACACCTGCAACAGTTCGGTCTGTGCTTGAAAGCCGCTTGTGCCATCCAACACTCCATCTGCATTGCCATGCTTCAGCAGCGCTGCCTGAGCCTGTTTGCCGAATTGCAAAAACAACTCGTGCGTTCTGCCAGTGAAATAGACCTGCAAGCGCAACGACGCCTTGAAAGAGGCTTTATCCAAACTGCCATAAGCCACTTCATCCAAGCGGGAAAGCAACGGATTCTTCCTCATTAGATGCTCAGCCCTTTGAGATTATTTGCAAACGCTGTGCTATCCATGCCATCGCCGCTCATAATATCCAGATCAACATCGCGCAAGTAACTTGCCAGGATCAATGAAACCATCTCTTCCTTCACACCAAGAATGCGCAGGCGTGAAGCGGCATCCGCGAGATCTCGCAGATCCGTGGGAGAAAGACTCTTTGCCTTGCGCCAAACAATCTTGTATTTCACGTCCGCGGGCAGAATGCCATGCAACAACCATTCCCGCTCAATCAACGGCTGGATGATCTGCACAGTAGCCCACTCACGTCCCTGATTCAACGTCTCTTCGTAGGCTTGTTTTTTCTCGCCCAAAATATCACGGTTCAGATCGCCGCCATACGCCATCAATTCCATGGGCACATCCGACGCGGTGAACATCGTTCCAATGTGATGCTGAACATCTCCGATCTTGTCGATATTGCCATCGCCCTGGTGTACCGTGAGGGACGATTGTTTGTTCGAGAAGAAATCGATCACCGCTGCCAGTTTGCCAATCGCGGCTTTGTTGTTTTCCTTATACGTTTCCACATCCGTAGGTCCACCCTCAATCACGTGCTGGCGTAATTGCGCGCCGCCGATCTTGCGCCGCACAGCGACGTTCAACTCGCCATCTTCGACATACTTGAATTGTTTGCGGGCACTCTTCATCATCGGGCGTCCGTAGCGGCTCTCTTCGTCGTGATTCCAACGCGCATGGATGATCTTCCACTCAGGGAACCAGAGAGCGTCCTTTGGAGCATCGCTGCCCATGAACGCATCATCACTCATCCAAAACGCACGTTCGGAGTTATCGAACCTGTCTGCCTTGTTGGAATTGCGGTGCATTTGTAACGTGGGCTTGCGGGTCACACTATCGATCTGATATGTCGAACCGATCACCTGCGCCACTGTGTTCTCGAGAAAAGAATCACCATCACGCATGGAAAGCCGCAGCCAATCCTCGAGCGCCTGATTCAAATGCAAACGTTCCTGCAGAGCCAGCACGATCTCATATGCCTTTACGTTTTCGGTCTTCACCACGAACCCGCCACGTAAAAGATCGCGCGCATACATACGATGCATCTTCTCAACCCGTGGGTCACCGTCATACATTGCGCGGCAATCTTTGATCACCATATTGCGATCCCGCTCCACTTTGAAGCGTGAATAAACATCTTCCGTAATAACAGCCGCTGGCTGGGCAGATGCAGATACAACCGAAGCGGGGCTCGGGTTCATAAACGCTTTCACACGATCGGATAATTTTGGCATAGAAGACCTTGACCTTTATCTCAACGCATCCTGAAGCATTCGCTCCAGCTGCGGTAAATTATTTTCCAGCGTGCTCATAATGACTGCGTATGTGCCGCCATTCGATGTTTCCAAAAACTTGCCATAAAAGACGGTGTGCCCGAGCGCAATGATCAACGTATTTCCATCACCGCTTTCAACAGCCACGTCGCTCATTTCAGACTTTGCCTCTGGCGTCACTTCGCCCATAAGAGGCGTCAGGCCAAAGCCATCCACGGCAAAGAAGATGCCGCCCCTGGCATTACTGGTGCGGTCTTCCCAGGGTGCATTGATCCGTGCCTCATCCTGGTTCAACTGTCCCCAATAATTTGCCACTGCTTGCACAGCGATCAAAACGTCCTGTCCGTATTTATTGATCGCAGGGATGATCTGATCTCTCGGAGCCACAACCCACTGAAAGCCACTTGTATTCGCCATTACTGCACCGCCACTGCTTCCGCGATCGTGCAAGCCAGGCGATTGGGCTGTACAAAAACTACCTGGAACAAAACGCCGCCATAGGTCAACCGATCCTCCACAGCAATGTCCATGTCGGGCTCGCCCAAAATAAAAACAGCCTGGCTGGACTGACGCGCTGCGTCACTCTGCAAACGGAAGCCGCGCGATCCTGCATACTCGATTCGCATGGACTGAGTTGTAAGCGAGGTAGCTCCACGCCGAATCACCAACGAAACTTCATTCTCCGCGCGGATCGCCCGCATATCTGCTGCTGCCTGAGTCCAATCGAATGCCATATTAGGCCGCCATAAATGCGCCGTTGTAACGGTCGCACGCTTCAACAAAAAGACCATGCTGCTTGTAAACCTGCGTGTTCATTGATTCAACGCCGCCACCCTTGTCCACACTCACAGCGCCCAGGGAATATTTCAGCCCACTGCCCGAAGCCATTGCATTGGCTTTCTTTTCAATTGCCAGCCCCTTCGCCTTGATCAGTACGATCTGCGCTTCATCGTCACCCATGTCCGCAAAGGTCTCACTTCCCTCTGCACCAGTCATAATCCAACCCGCCTTATATTTGTAATCACGGGTCAAGGTATAGTTTGGAGTGGGTGTAAATGTGATCTGCTTATTGCGGATCGTGTATTCCTCTTCCCAATCCGCAGAAACGGGAATCAGACCTGTATTCGAGATCATCACGCCATCGATGCCAACCATCATTTCCAATGAGATCAAGCTCAGAAAATCAGCAGGCAGGCTATAGGTTGCAGTGCCAGAAACAATATTCAACTCTGCCCACTTCCCCTGTCCACATCTGCGCGAAAACTCCGAAGCAGCATCCTTGATCGCCTGCTGATATTGCGCAGTCGTTGGGGTGCTGTTCGCTGCTGGAACTTCACTTTGTAAAATTGCTACAAGAGCTGCAAGAGTTTTTGCCATCGGGTACCTCCGAAGGGTGAGAGACTTTCATCCCTCACCCTTCATCATTTTCTTTATCTATTACGCCTGTGTCGGGACAACACTGCCCTTGCCGCCGATCGGCGCCAACGAAGCGTTGTATTCTTCGCCATAGTATTGCTCTGCCGCAACGAGTTTGCCGTTGCTATATGTCGGGTATGGACCCTTCACGATCATCGGCGAAAATACACGGTGCATCACGAGTTCACGATTCGACACAAGGTTGAATGCGTCGCGCATCTCAGGACTTTCAAAGACATCCAGGCCTTTCACTCTGCCAGTAAAACCAGCAGCATTCAACATCGCGTTCGGGAAGCCGTCGCGGGTGAAGCCGTCCCAGTTGCTCAGGTAGTCTGAGTTTGTTGCACTCATCAGCAGGGATGTGGGCTGATAGAAGCGGTTGACCACTTTTACTTTTGCTTCGCCAATTCGTTTCACAAAGTCCAGATAAACCGCATCACTGATATCCCATGCAGCAGTCTTATTGTTTGCAACGGACAATGCAGCTGCCAGCCCTTTTTCGATCAGGCGGCGATCTTTATCGCGGCGAAGTTCGCGGATGATGTTTGCCATTGTGCGACCCACAGCATCCCAGCCAATCTGCGCACGGCTGAACACAATCGCTTCACTGGTGATGTAATCGGCCAAGCGATCAGCTGCAGCAGTGATGGTCTGGTAGGCCAAGGTCGTCTTGGCGCGCTCGATCTCAGCATCCTCACCCTTGCGAGTGGCATGATAGGTGTAATCCACCAATACATCGTTCGCATCGATAGCACCAGCTGCGATCGCACGGATCTTGCCCAGTTCGTAATCGATCACAAAGTCGGTGCCTTCCACATAAGTGGTGCCTGCAGGGTTGCTGGTCACAACCACAGTGCCTGGAACAATATTCTTTTGTGCCAGGTCATACCAGGTATCTTCTGCGCCAAGCGCTTCCACTTCATCGGTGATTGCGACCGAGAAACCAGTCTCACCCGTGAACGTTTCATAGAAAATGTTCATGGGTGACTGTTCCATAACGCCAAAATCAAAGATGTTGGCAGCCACCAGATTCGGGTACACCTCAGCGATCACAGCACGGCTCACGGAATAAGGGAGATTGAGATCTGAAGTGGTTTCAGCTTCCTGGAACATATGGGCTTCGTTCAACAACTGGCGCTGGAACTGTTTGTCAAATTTTGCCAGCAACATCTCAGTAAAGACTGCGGCGGGTGATTCAGCGCGCAGGATCAAGGTGCGCTTGGCACGTTTCTCATGTTTGCGGACACTTTCGGTAAGCTCGAATGCCACATTGGCAAATGAGGGCGTGCCAGTTTCACGTTCAAGTACATCGCCTAAAACGACGATGCCCTTCTTCTCATCGAAGCCCATGCCAACCAATGCGCCTTTCGCAGCCAATTTGCCGTATTCCTTGCGCTTGCTCTCGGTGAATTTCTTCACTGCGTCTGCAGAAGTCAAGCCAGCTTCCTTGATGGATTCCACAAAGGCTTCGTTCAATTCATTGCCGAAAGGCAGATCCTTGATGGCCTCAGTGATCGCGGCTTCCACTTCATTGCGCTTCTGGCCTTCTTCAAAAAGGCCAGCTTTCTCTTTGAGTGACTTCAAAGACTCGGTGATGTTCTCACCAGCGCCGATGCCCAAAGCCGAGCGGACCTGCTCTTCGATCTTCGCCAATTGTTCCGCGCCCATCCTCTTCAGTTGGGCTTCCGTGATACCTGCAAATGCTTCAGGGTTCTCACGCATAAGTTGTAAAAGTTGTTCGAGTGTCATTTCTTCATCTCCATGTTGATTTGATTCAATAAGTTGGGCGGCATTCTCAAAGGACGGCTCCAGCACCAGATCAAAACCTGTGATGTGCAGCTCGTTCACTTCAAAAACACCATTGACTTTCTTGCCATCGCCATAACCGCGCAAACTCACACCAGGCATAACGCCGCCTTCCATCAAAGTCAGGATGTCCTTGCCTTTGCTGGTTTCGAGGATGCGCCCCATCACATCCACGCGCTGACCGTCGAAGGAAACGTCTTCCCATTTCGTAACGGTCTCCAGTAAATTCGGACGCCCGCCCTTGTCAGACGGATGTTCAGCCTCGCCGAGAATTTGAACTGCTCGGCCCCGCCCTGCGCTCTCGTTCAGATGATTGCGTAATTCCACAATCGCCGCTTCGATCACGCTGACGGGATATCGGCGCTTGTTGCCATTGACAACGCCCGCCGTCATAGCACCTTCGATTTTGATTCGGCGGCCCTTGCCTTCTTCCGCCTCTTCCAGTTTGAGCAATGCATCCACCCGCTCTTCAAAACGCTTCCCTTTTCGCTTCTTGCTTTCGCCGATAGTTGCCTGCTCGTGAGCACGCATGGTCTGTGGCTGATAGGTCAACTCCACGATCTCCCATGCATCCCGAGCGGTGAAGACATAAGCCTCTTCACTCCTCGAGTAATTCACCTTGAAATATTCATCCGTCTGAAGCTCCGAGCTTTGCCAGGGTGAAACGATCACATGATCTGCGAAGATCTCATTCACGGAATAATTGACGCCGCCTTCCTGGTATGGAAACTGCGCCCGAAATGCCTGTTGGATCAAGTTCATCGTGTAATCCAACGAACCTTTCACCAACTCTTCCAATGCTTTGCCTTTATCGATTTTTTTCATAAATGCACCTCTTTTTTTTATGCAAACATACTTTCAGCAGTAACCACAACGGCGGGAGCGCTGGCTGTTTTTCCGTTACCGCCTGAAGCATCCGCGATCATTTCATTGCCGCCGCTGACCGAATCCACATCATCATCGTGCCTGCCTTTCGGGAATGATGTTGCCTCACGGATAAAATCCAAATTCCATGGGCCACGCACCAGCTTCACGTGTCCCAGCTTTGCACGCAACGCCCACGGACGTGCGCGCGAAACTTTATCCTTATCCACAGGAATGCCCTGTATTCGTACCCTGGTCAGATCCTTGTCCTGCAAAAACGTTTTCACAACCAACTTTTGAAAAGCGTTGCTCTCGATGCCCCATTCTGTTTTTTGTTCGGCATCCGAAAGCATCGCGGTTTTTACCATCGGCAAAAAGTCTTCCAATTTATGTTCTTTGATCCGATCGCGCAGGATCAAATTTCCATTGGGATCCAGGGCCACAGCAATCGTTGAATTCCAGTCGCTGGTTTCCGTCTCACCCAAAGCAAGATCGCAATAGCGATACCACTGCAAACCTTCGGGAGCTTTCTCGATAATTCCAAAATCCTGGTCATCGAAAAACTCACCTGCAGCCATGCGCGGTAGCTGCTGGAAAATGGATTCAAAATCTTGATCCATCATATTGGCGCGTGTGTTTGCAAGTTTCTTCGCGTCTGAACGCTCAGGCCATAAAGGCTCGCCTGGCCTGCGCCCCAACGGATCACCCGTCATTGGGATATAAATGCCGCGCAATAAATTCTCGCGGTACTCCTCTTCAGTCTTTGGATATTTATCCTCATCCAAAGCCAGTGCAGGCAGGAAGACAACATCCCACTGATCTGATTCAGGATCGCTGATCATCTGCGTCAACAGTTGGCCCGCGAGATCTTCCTGATCCCAGCGCGTGTGCATGATGATGATCGCCGCGCCTGGCGTATTCGCAACGCGCGGATAAATGACCGAGCGGTACCAGCTCATCACCTTTCTGCGATACGTTTCGCTCTCGGCATCTTCACGACTCTTGAATGGGTCATCGATCACCACCAGGTTCGCAGGGCGACCCGTGATACCGCCACCAACACCAGCCGCGAAAACAGATCCACGATGATCTTTCAAATTCCATGAAACAACGGATCTGCTCTCGGGGCTGAGTTCAACAGGCTCGTCCACAGCGGACCGCGCGCCGAAGATATTTGCATACGCCTCACTGCCAACATAATTGCGCGTATAACGGCTATTTTCCGTAGCCAGGTCAGCACCATAAGAAGTGAGGATGATGCGCGTATCGGGAAGATCACCCAACAACCATGAAGGGAATAAACGACTCGCTTGTTCTGTTTTTCCATATTGCGCTGGCTCGCAGATCAACAAACGACCGATACCTTCACGTCCTTGCGTTTCGATGTACTTCTTTACTTGCTCAAGCTTGTCAGCCAGATAAATATGATGCCTGGCAGGCGTGTACCAGGGTGCGACATACATGCTGTAATCGATCAAATGACGCCGCGCCAATTCACGCCGCGCCATTTCGGCGCGTGCGCTGCTGGGGGACACCTTCATTCGCACCGCTGCATTTGCCATTATTGAGCAACCTCTGCGCTCTGCGTGGAGGCAGCGCGCCGTTCCAACTCGTGCTTCGTTGCGCCTGCAATATCCCGCAATTCCTCATCACTGAGATCGGTCTCATCCATATTGCCCTTGCTGAGTTTCTTTGCGATCTCAGCTGTGATTTTCGAAGATGGCGTATAAATGCCACCCATCTCAAACATCAACTTGCGGTCCGCATGGCCCTTGTAGTCAGACTCAGTTGCAACTTCCACCATCGCATTAAGCGCATCAGGCAAAGCATCAAAGATGATCGATCCCTGAAGCATGGAAATCGTTTCATCAATGGTGTCATTCTTTTTGCGCCATGTGGCAATCGCTCGATCTGAAGTCAGTCCCAGGCATTTGATCGCAAGCTCTTCTTGCGTTTCAGGCTGGCGGTATTTTTTTGGTTGCGATGCCCAGGCAATGTAAACAGCCACACGCCATTTCCAACCGCCTTCAATAAGACGTTTGTATAAATCCATCCAACGTGGAGCAGTCTCAACATCGCGTCCGTTATCGTCTTTTGTCTTAATCCTCAACGCCGAAAGCGCAGCCAGCGCGGCTTCACTCGAAAGCCGTTCATCCTGCGCAGCGGCTTCCTCGATGCCCACCAGGTCGAACCCGAGTGGCAATTGATAAATTGGTTTATCCAAACGTCCGTTGTTGCCCATGATTCCTGCTTTTCTTTAGGATGGTGCGCGCCACTGGCCGCGGAACATGCGCCAGCCCATTTTGCGGATCGCAATATCTGCCTGCTTTTCATCGTTGACCGTGTGCCCTGAAGTGCAGATCGTGACATTGCGCTCACTGTCGGTGTCGTAAAACCGATAGCCAAGCATGATCTTTCCGCGCATCGGTTCAAACGGATAAATAACAGTTGCCCTGTAGTGCCAGCCTTCAGGTGCCAGCCAAATGCTGCGCTTCTGTGTCCAGCCCAGGCGCTCTAACTGACGCGACGCCTGGCGTCCTTTGGTTTCGATCACCACATATCCGCGGCGATTCGGAGAGACTACAATGCTGCACGGGATTTTCTTTCCAAATGGGATTGCCATTATGAATTCCTATTATTCTTGCGCACTCTGCGCACATCTAATCTTTCCATTTTCATTCCAATAGACTTGATCTCTTCAGCCAGGCGTTGCATTCCCTGCGCATGCATTTCGTTCTGCTCGTGCAGGAACAATCGATTATTTTCTTCTTGCGCACCGATGAATTCGATCATCCGTGTTTGTGCGTTATCCTGCCGCTCTTCCGATTGGCGTAGGTGCTTCAAAAACATCCAAACCACAAACGCAACGACGCCCGCCAGAGGGATCTGCAATAAAAGGTTGATTACTGGTTCACTGAACATGGGTTTCTCATCATGGGGCAGGCTCATCACCTGCCCCTTTCAAACAAAGGTTATTGCCAACCCATTTTCAATGCAGCAGCATCAAAAACTTTTTTCAAGAACACGTTATAGATCAAGGTCGCAAATGCGACCGATGGACCCAACGCCACAAATAGTGCGGTGATGAATCCAAACAGCGAGCTCACAAAGGTCACAGGGTCGATGAATGCGCCAAACTCAGGCAATGTAAAGCCCTGCCATAGGAAGGAAAGCCCGAGCGAGGCCACATACAAAAAGACGATCACCCAGGCACGCTTGATCACAACCTTGGGGAAGCGCTGAGATACCAACTGCAAAACATACACAATGGCCGAAGCGAACATGCCGATGATGTAGAGCTGCACGTCATTCAACTGCCCATCAGCGATGCCGCCTGCAGGGACCGCAGCGCAGGCGGTCAAAACGAAAACTGTGAAAACCAACATTAGAAAAGCTTTATTCTTCATCTCAATCTCCTTGAACAATGGATTAAACGCGAAAGCGCCCGATGCTGAATGAATCAGCATCGGGCG
>JAVBXV010000338.1 GCA_030824405.1 Anaerolineales bacterium
GGAATTTTTGGTTACGTTACAAATAAAGAAGAAGAACTCGGCCCCATCTTAATTGCGGCGGCGGAACGACTCACCTACCGCGGCTATGACTCGGTTGGCGCGGCGACGTTGAACAGCGGCAAGATCGATCTGCGCAAAGATGTGGGCAAAGTGGATTCGGTGGCGGCGAAATATAACATCGCGGAAATGCGCGGACAACGCGGCATTACGCAATTGCGTTGGGCAACTTTTGGCGAGCCTTCGCAGATCAACAGCCAGCCGCATTTAGATTCAGATGGCGATATGGTCGGCGCGCACAATGGCAATGTGGTCAATAATGTTGAGCTGCGTTTGGAATTCATGGCCGAAGGCATGACCGTGCGTTCGCAAAATGACGGTGAGACTTGCGTGCATGCGGTGGAAAGATATATCAATCGTGGATATGAATTCATTGACGCGATCCGTTTGGCGTATGGCGACCTCGAAGGTGATTATGCGTTCGTGATCGGGCGCGCGAATGATGACAAGTTATACGCGTTCAAAAAAGGTTCGGGCATGGTCATCGGGCTGGGCGATGGCTTCACTTGTCTTTCCTCTGACCTGCCTTCGATATTGCCGTTGACGCGCAATGTGATCCGTCCGCAGGATGGCGAGATCGTTACCTTGTGGGCAGACCGTGTGGAGATCCGCTCGGTGAAAGATGGCAAGTTGATCGAGCGCGAAGTTGAGTTGGTCACTGAAACAATGGACGCAGTGCAAAAGGGCGGCTATCCACATTTCATGCTCAAAGAAATTCATGAGCAGGCGCAGGTGGCGCGTGAACTGCTTCATCTATTGGATGGCAGTCCCGATGTGCAGCCCTTGATCGAGAAAATGAAGCATGCGCGTCATCTGTATTTGATCGGATGCGGCACGAGTTATCACGCCGCGTCTGTCGGCGCGGTTTACATCGCGCAGTTGGCAGGGCAAGCCGCGATCCCTGTGCTTGCGCCGCAATTCATCGCGCAATACGCGCCCGCGGTCAATCACGATGACGTGGGAATTTTTGTCAGTCAATCAGGCGAGACCAAGGATGTGCTGAATGCATTGGAAGCCGCTGAGAAGCGCGGCATGGCTTGTTATGGATTGGCGAACGTAGTCGGCTCCACTTTGACGAAGGCCACTTCGTTCTGTCTACCCTTGTGCTGCGGATACGAGATCAGCGTGCCCGCCACGAAGACATTTACCAACCAGGTCGTGACGTTCCTATATCTGGCGTACAGACTTGCAGGCAAAGACACGAGCGAACTGGCACGCATCCCTGAATTGATGGAGCAGACGATCGAGATGGTCGGCTCGCAGATCGAAGCGATCGCGAAAGACATCAACGAGTGGAATGATATGTACTGTCTCGGCTACGGCGCGACCTACCCAATTGCTTTGGAAGGCGCGTTGAAATTAAAAGAAATTACGTACGCCCATTGCGAAGGCATGCTCTCGACCGAGTTCAAACACGGACCGCTCTCCGCGGTCAGCAAAGGCTTCCCAATCATCTTCTCCGTAGGACCAAACGATGTGCCGCTCATCATCAGCGGCATCAACGAAGTCAAAGTCCGCGGCGCACGCACCATTACCATCGGCGAAGAGGATGCCCGCCTGCGTGCCAATGGTGATGATTTGGTGGTCATCCCGAAATCGGATGCACAGATCAGCGCGTTGTTAGGAGTGCTGCCGTTGCAGTTGCTGTCGTATCACATGAGCGTGATGCGCGGGTTTGATCCCGATTTCCCGAGGAATTTATCCAAGACGTTGACTGTGGATTAATTGGGTTCGGTGCGGGATAAATCCCTGCCTCAGTTCGTGGAAGTCCGCTAAAGCGGACTCGACCATCAGCCCGAAGGGCTTCCATGTGCTGAGAGAGGGTTTCAACCCGAACTGATTTCCCGAAGAATTTGTCCATGACGCTGACGGTGGAGTAGTAATGAAGGTGTTAACGGAGCAATGGGAAATTTATGTCACCAAAGAAATTAAGCAAGCGTGACCAGCGAAAAGCCTTGACCCCTTTAGCGCAAAAAGAGAAAGCGCATAATAAAGCAAGGGCGTCAAACCCTGCCATGAAACAGTTTGAGGAACATCCTTTTTACAAAAACCTGATGAAGTATGCCATTGTTCCATTGTTTGAGGAAAACAAAAAGGCAAAGAAGGAAAATAGAGAAATCAGCGATCTCGGTGAAGAATTGATGTATCACTTTCGCGTGTTTGAATATGCAGGGCCGTTTTATGAAGCATTAAAGCGCATATATGATGTCCCATTATTTGCACTAAGAGGTTTTAGCCTGCAATGGATGAGCAAAACAAAAGTTACTCCCCAAGATTGGTTTATTTATAACTACGCCAATTACCGCGTGGTTGCCTACGGTATTTTCGATACAGCATTATTAATGGTCAATGACGTATTGGACATACAAGAAGAGCCTAAAAAGGTAAGAGTAAGTTTTATTAAAAGACCAGAAATTGTCAGTAACGGGCTTCTTCCATCGTTACAAAAATTGGATAAAGTGATTGAGAAATACAGGGATGAACGGAACAGGTATGTTCATCGCAGTTCTCGCCCAGAAGTGGATTTTGTAGATAATCTTGCTGCTTACGAACTCTTGAAAGAAGCCAAAGAAAAAGGGCTTTATAAAGGGGATTTACCAAACCAGAAGAAGGCGCATCAATATTATGAAGAGGAAAGAGATAAACAGGTTGCCAAAATGCAAAAGGAAACCGATGAAATCTTTGCGGCAGTTATTGAATTTTTAGATGCACTACACCCGCTCTATGAACAGAAAATCGAAGTGTATCAATCCTGCCATGCCGAATAAAAACTTCAACGTGCCAGCCCCCTCCGCCTTCGGCACCTCCCCCAAATACGACAATATAAATTTAGAATTCATATTCAGACTTCTTCTTGTCGTATTTGGGGGAGGACGGGTGGGGGCGTTTTCGAAATGATGAGGCTGTGAAGAACTTGTCCGCAGTTGTGGGGAATATATGCAAGCTGGTTTCAAATTGAAATTAGAAATAACAGGAACAAAACCTCCTCCCCAGCGTTTCTATGGAAAGGAGAATTTCCATGTTCAACGATAGAAAAGTCTTTCTTGTTCTTATCCTGTTCCTCGCCGCCTGCACATCACAGCCCGCCCCAAATGCAGAAGAAGAAAGCTGGGTGGCATTTTCTGCAGACAAAGCGCAGGCAGACCAAATGCTCAACTGGCTCTTCCCCGCCGATGTAGAATACTGGTCCCCCACCGAAGCAGATGTCCACACACTGAAGAGCAGATTGCCTGCCTATTTGCAAGAAAACAAGTCCGCGTTCTATATGACGGAGACTCTGGTTTGGGAGCAGTTGGATGAATACAACAGCCAATATATCGGGATCATCTTTGAAGGCAGAAAGGTCATCTACGCCAATTATCTGTGCGGGAATGGAGAAGACACCAAGTGGAGAGAGCAATTCATTTTCGTGGCGGATGGCGGCGCGTGCTACTTCCAATTTATGTTCGATACTTCCACAGGCGAGTTCTTCGACCTGATTGTGAACGGTGAGGCGTAGCCAACGGATTCTACTGGCATGGACAGGGCCGCTTTCGGAGTGACGAGGTTACGAAGAATTTGTCCGCTGTTGTGGGGAAAGTCCGCGAGCTGGTTGAGATGCGAGCGGTCAATCCGTGAAAAGTGATTAGGAGCTGTCCATGCAAAATGGACGGCTCAGTTGAACAAAAAAATAAGACCTCGGAGTTCTTTAAAAACTCCGAGGTCTTATTTTAGATAGCCGTCTCGTTTGGTTAAAGGCGCATCCATGCCTCGGGAAGACAAAAAGGACAGACACTGTCTTTTTATTAATGCTATACTCTTTATATACATTGAAGCAAAAAACACCATGCCTCACATTATTGGAAAGGAAGAAGAAAATGATAAAGTTGACTCGTCCGTTCATATTATCTTTAATCACCATCCTCATTCTATCTGCCTGTAGTTTTACGGGCACGGAAGCCACCAGCCAGGTTCCCCAACAGATCGTGTTACCAACTGCAACCCTATCGCCGGTAATCATAGAACTTACCGTGTTGGCCGATACTTCCGTTCCATTTACCACAGTGGGGCAAACCGTCAAATATACCTATAACATCAAGAACATAGGCACCGCCTCCACAACGGGGCCAGTCACCGTCCCAGGGGCAACCTGCCCTGCGGTCAACACCATCGGCAACCTTAATGACACTCTTGATGTCAGCGAAACCATCGCCTGTAATTCCACCTACACCATCACGCAAACCGACCTTGATAAAGGCTCGGTCATGATCGTCACAACCGCCAATGTGAATGGCATCAACTCAAATCAGGTCACCACCACTGTCAACACCGCCGCGCCAGTGATCCTGAAACTCACCAAAACCGCCAGCCCCACCACCTACGACCGCGTGGGACAAACCATCACCTATACCTACGTCATCACAAACAGCGGCGCCGCCACATTGGGACCCGCCCAATTTACAGTCACAGATAGCGGGCTGATCGCCCCCGTCAACTGCGGCGAGGCGACTCTGACACTCGCTTCAAACTTAACTGTTACCTGCTCTGCCACATACACAGTCACCCAGGCTGATATGACTGCCGCTTCTGTAGCAACAGCTGCCACCGCAGCGGGAGGCGGTGTTGCACCGTCGCAGCCTGCAAGTGCCACCATCACAAAAAGCGCCGCATCAAATCCTGCCAACCTGACCGCTGGCTCAACGATCACACACAAGGTGGTTGAAGGCGAATGGCTGTGGCAGATCGCACGCTGTTATGGAGCCGACCCCGCCAAAGTAGTTTCTGCAAATCCACAACTAGCCAACCCCGCAGAGATCTCACCAAACACAACGGTCACTGTGCCAAACATTGGCAGCGCCGGGAAAATTTATGGCCCGCCCTGTGTAGGGACACACACCGTCCAAACTGGCGATACGTGGGCTTCCATTGCGTTGAAATACAACGCAGATGCCAACGTTCTGCAAATGGTTAACAAAAATACCATGGCAGTTGGAACCGTGCTCAAAGTGCCGCTTAATTCAGCATCCACAACCACAACAGGCTCAGTGATTCCCGTAACGGGTACCACAAGCACCTGCGTGGATCTCGTCCGCAGTTTCAGGCTTGTGGGTGCAAACGCCAGCCCAACCCACTTCAACATCTGCGGGTTTACAGATGCAACTGGCAAAACAAAGATCCTGACCATCAACATCTCACAACTTCCCGCTGACGTGCCTGTGAACGCCCTGTCACAGAATATCACCGTCCTGCTTGAGACCTCCACACCGTTGACAGAAACCAGCAGCCTGATCGTTGGCGATATCAACTACGATGGCAATGATGATTTCCGCATCGTCAGGAACGTGCCCGCAGGCCCGAATATTCCCTACCTGTATTACATCTACGATCCGTCCACACGTCAATTTATCTACAGCGCGGCATACGAAAATATCACTTCGCCAGAGTTCCCAGGTAATTCCGAGATCCGCTCCCAATGGCGTGACGGCGCCGCCAAGTGGGGCATCAGTACCTACACGGTATCCAACAACACCCCCAGGCTGACCAAACAGGAAATCTGGCAAGCCAGCAGCGCAACCCAGGCAACCCATACTGTGACGCTATTCAACGCAGATGGAACCAGTCAGGTGACTGTCAACGAGGTTGTTCCACTGCCCGCTCAATAGCCTTTGGATGCTTTCATTCTGCAATAGAGTTGATAGCAACATGCAAGGCCTTTAAAAGACTTTTCAAACTAAAATAACAACAAATCAGTAAGACATAAATACAGGCAAAATCTCCATGTATTTATGTCTTACTATTTAATCAACCACCAGAGGACACCCATGAAAAAAAGCCCCTTATTAATATTATTTTCGACCCTCATCATTTTTAGCGTATTGTTATCCGCTTGCGGCGCTGACGAAGAATATGGTGATGAATACACAGAAGAAGAATATTCGACTGAAGAATACTCAACCGAAGAATACGCCACCGAAGCGCCTGCAGAAGCTCCAGCCAGCGTCCCCGGTGAAGTAGTCTACGATCTTGGCTTCAACCCTGTAGACAATGGATTCAGTTTCGAAAACTACGGCGATGACATCCCCGCCACAAACCTGACCGAAACAGAAATGCGCCGCATGTTCGGCGACCAGGTCTGTGCCCGCGTAGACGGAGATACCTGCACCCTCACCCCTCCCGCCTCGCAATGGATGGAAGAGATCAACAGCGCAATGGCAGGCGGCCACTGCGAAGGCATGGCTGTTTTAAGTTTGATGATGTACACCGAACAGATCTCCCCCGCAGACTTCGGCGGTTCAGTTGCCAGTGAACTGGATATCAACGATGAAGCCTTGCAGCGTGAGATCGCATACTGGTGGGCCACACAAACTGTAGACCCCACAGTTGCCAGCGTCATCAAAGGCACACCCATGGAAATTCTCGATCTGGTTCAACAGATGGAAGCCAACGGCGAAACCTACAGTATCGGCATTTATAAGGAAGATGGTTCTGGCGGACACGCCATCACTCCCTTCGGTGTGGAAGATAAGGGCGATGGCTTATACGCTATTCTTGTCTACGATAACAACTACCCTGGCGAAACCCGCGAACTATTCGTAGACTCGCGCGACAACACCTGGTTATATGAAGCCTCCATCAATCCACAGGTTGAATCAGAACTTTATACAGGCAACGCCGACACCCAAACTCTCGATCTCACTCCCACCTCCGCACGTTTGGGAGAACAGGCTTGTCCCTTCTGCGATGGCAGCGGATATTCAAGCACAGGCGGCAGACTTGCTGCTCAGGATCAAAAACAAAATCAGGTATTCCTTGATGGCGAAGGCCACATCCTCATCACCGACGACAGCGGCAATCGTCTCGGCTATGTAGATGGACAGATCGTGAATGAAATTCCTGGCGCTTCTTACACCGCTTTTCGCATGGCTGCCAGCGGAGACGCACCCGAGCCAATTTACTGGCTCCCTGCCGATCTGGATGTGACCATCGAAATTGACGGCACAGACCTCACCGAAGAAACCCTCACCGACCTGATGTTGATCGGCCCAGGCTACAGCATCGGCGTCGAAGGAATTTACCTGACCCCCGGCCAGGTAGACACCGCCTATTTCTACCCCGCAGACGAGACGATCGCCTACGAAACCGAAGCAGACGAATCACCAAGCATTGTGTTTGGTATTGAAAACCCAGATGCCGAAGCAGATTATTACTTCGAAGTCTACGGCGCAGATATGATCGGCGGCGGAACCATCACCGTCTGGTTGGATAGCAAAGCTGGCGACCTGTTGATCAACACCGAAAAATTGAACAGCGAAGGCTCCTTCAACTTCTACCTGACCCGCATCACCGATGAACTTGAAGAAGAGTTCACTGCTGAAGACATCCTGCTCAAAGAAGGCGCGCTGGTATACGTCAACTATGCCGAGTGGACAACTTCCAACATGGAAGGCATCTACTTTGGCGTGGACCTCGATGGCGACGGCTCGATCGATGACGAATACGTTGTAGATGATTCACAGTAAATAAAAATTGGCGGCGTTGAATTTCTGAAATTCAACGCCGTCAATTTACCCCTTGACATATAGACGTTTATCTATATAATAAACCCATAGAAAGTCATCCATATGAAATTTAACCCTGTCCTCTTTGCCAAAGCCATTTCTGACGAAACCCGCCAGAAGATCATGAACATCTGTTGCTGCGAATCGCTCTCGGTCAATGAGATCGTTGAAAAGCTGGATGTCTCTCAGCCCACCGTTTCGCATCACCTCGCCATTTTGCGCGAAGCCGATCTGGTGTCTATTCGCGATGAAGGCAAACAGACTTTCTACACACTCAATCAGGAACGCGTTGCCTATTGCTGCGGCCAGCTCATGGTCAAGTTCGCGCCAGAATCTGTGGCAACCGAAAACCTGTTGAAAACCATCAAGGCCTGATCGGGAGTTGTCTTCGGCCGAAGCAATTTCCCGTTTTTTTGGCAAGTATCATAGACAAACATCTATATGAAAGGAGCATCCTCATGAATGAATTACCAGTAGTAAATAACGAATGCTGCGAAGATCAATGCTGTGAAAACGGCAGCTGCGATTGCGGTTGTTGCTAAGTGATACGAATCTCTGTTCGTCAACGCGACGGGCAGAGAGAAATTAATAAAAATTTTTATTTCAATACATAGACAACCATCTATATCAAGGAGACATAAAATGACCCAATCCCCCACCCCCATTCACGAAACCGTTCAAGAACATTACGCCGAGCGGATCAAGAACAGCGCTTCCTGCTGTGGACCTTCAGACTGCTGCAGTCCGAGCAACATTCTCTACCCCGAGCAACTCCTCACCACTGTCCCATCTGACGTAGCCAACACCAGCTACGGCTGCGGTGACCCGATCACACTCGCATCACTGAAACCTGGCCAAACCGTGCTCGACCTCGGCTCAGGCGCAGGCCTTGATTGCATCCTCGCCGCCCAAAAAGTTGGCGAAACAGGCAAGGTCATCGGCGTGGACATGACCCCCGAAATGATCGAACGCGCACAAGCCAATGTCAAAAAAGTAAATCTGAAAAATGTGGAATTCCGCCACGGCTACCTTGAAAGCCTGCCTGTCGAAAACAACACCGTGGATGTCATCATCTCCAACTGTGTCATCAACCTTTCTCCTGACAAAGAAAAAGTTTTCACCGAAGCTTTCCGTGTACTTGCCCCAGGCGGCAAACTCGCAGTCTCTGATATCGTCACAGAGGGTCAGCTTCCTGAACCCATCAAACAAAGTTTGAGCGCATGGGCTGGCTGCGTAGCTGGCGCAGTGGAAGCCAAAGACTACATCGCCATGATGGAATCTGTCGGCTTTACAGAAATAACCGTCAAACCAGTTTTCTTCGACAAAGCAACTGTCGATGCCGCTCTCGCAGACATAGGCGGCGACTTCGATCTAAGCACCATCGCCCGCGACGACATCTACAAAGCAGTTTACAGCGCCAAGATCACAGCATACAAACCCGCATAAATAAAGTTACACATCAACAAGTTGACGGTTTACAACATTTATCAAAACGAGATGGCGTTTGCCATCTCGTTTTGATTCAACAACTCTAAAAGGTTAGATATTCACTAGCAGCTATTAAAAACGCTGAAGGCGTGAAATGATTATAGATTTACAAAATAGCAAAAACAACCCCGAAGGGGTGTCATAGCCTTCCGAGCAAATCATGCCATCCCTGCGCGATTTAGATATCCCTTTTCTATAATCAGCACACTCCTTCAGAGTTGAAAACTACACAAAGTAAATTATCTGCTCATAAAATAATGCCTTCCATCATATTGACAGTGCAATCGTTCGGGGGTAAAAACAAACCGACTAGTCGGTTTTTATTATCAAGAGGCAATATGCAGCAGCGCGGCGAAGAAACACATTCGAAGATCATCGAGTCAGCCATCAAACTATTTTCCACACGCGGATTCAACGCCGCGAGCGTGGATGATATTTGCAAAGACGCAGGCATCAGCAAAGGCGCGTTCTATCATCATTTTGAAAGCAAGCAGGCGCTTTTTCTGGCCTTGCTCGATGGCTGGCTGCAAACCATTGATACTGCCATTGAAGCCTCCAAAGATAAAACCGCCCCCGAAACCTTCGCGCAAATGACGGAAGCTTTCCCCTATATCTTTGCAACCGCAGGCGAAGGCCTGCCGATGTTCCTTGAATTCTGGCTGCAAGCCAGCCGCGACGAAAAAATATGGCAGGCAAGCATTAAGCCCTATCGCCGTTATCACAAGCACTTCACCTCGCTCATCAAAAAAGGCGTGGACGAAGGTTCCTTCGTTGAAGTCGATCCTGAATTAACGGCGCGTATGATCGTATCCATGGCAATGGGGCTGCTCTTGCAAAGTCTGCTCGACCCCAAAGGTGCAAAATGGGACAAGACAGCGCGCGAGATCACAACCATGATGATGGATACTTTGCTTCGTAAAAGTGAGGCTTAAGAAATGTGGCTGGTAACTGGCGCAACAGGGCACGTGGGAAACGTGCTTGTGCGAAATCTTTTGGAACGCGGTGAAAAAGTTCGGGCGTTGATCCTGCCTGGCGAAAGCCGCGAATCAATTATCGGATTAAATATCGAAGCGTTCGAGGGCGACATCCTGAATTTGGATGCCGTTTTCCAATCCATGCGCGGCGTGAAAGGCATCTTCCATCTGGCGGGTGTGATCTCGATCATGCCTGGCGCAAATCCTTTTGTAAGAAAAGTAAATGTGGATGGCACAAAAAATATTCTGCGCGCGGCGATGGAAAACGGCATTAAGAAATTAGTGTACACATCGTCCATTCATGCGATACAGCGTGTGGAGCATGGCGTGATTGATGAGCGCGTGCCATACGATATGGAAAATCCATACGGCGCGTATGACCGCTCGAAAGCAGAAGCGACATTGGATGTATTGAACGCGGCTCATGCGGGGCTGGAAGCTTTTGTGGCCTGCCCCACTGGCGTGATCGGCCCGTATGATTTTCGCGGCTCGATGATGGGCGCGGTGATCCATGATGCTGCGACTGCGAAACCGACTCTCTATGTAGACGGCGCGTATGACTTCGTGGATGTGCGCGATGTGGCTGATGGCTTGATCGCAGCGGCGGAACATGGCAGGCGCGGCGAAAGTTATATTTTGTCTGGGCAAAAAATCAGCGTGCGCTATTTGCTTGAAACTGTTCGTGAAATCACAGGGAAGCATTTCTTCCAAATGAAAATTCCGTTTGACGTTGCAAAGTTTGCGGCATTATTTACGCCCATGTATTACGAGCTCGCAAAAGCAACACCGCGCTTTACACCGTATTCATTGGAAGTACTGCAAAGCAACTCCAACATCAGCCATGCAAAAGCGACACGAGAATTAGGATATTCACCACGTTCATTGTTCGAGAGTATCAAAGATACAGTGAAGTGGTTTTTGGAAAAGAAGTAAACCCGTGGTCTTGATACGACACTCGCTACCGCCCGCGTCTACTCGACCACCAACATAAAAAAACAGGAGATAAACATGAAAATAGTAACTGATTGCGCGGCGGATATGTCTGCCGAAGAACTGGAACAACTGGGCGTGATCGCGGCGCCGTTGTTCATCAACTTCCCTGAGGGTGAGATCAACGCCACTGAAATTTCAGCGGATGATTTCTACAATCGTCTCGAAGCCATGCGGCCTGCCATCCCCACCACTGCACAGCCCTCGGCGGGGATCTTTGCGGAGTTGTATCGCAAGCTCTCCAAAGAAGACAAGGAAATTCTTTCGATCCATATTTCATCAGGCCTGAGCGGAACGATCAACTCGGCGCATGATGGCGGCGAACAGGTGAAGCCCGATGTAAATGTCAGCTATTGGGACACACTCACCCTTTCAGGCGGCGAACGCTTTCAAGTAATGGCTGCGGCACTCGCTCTCAAAGCAGGCTGGGCCATGGATGCGGTTCAAGAACGCTTGAAGAAGATCCGCGAGAACACGGAAGTGATCTACACGCTCGACACTTTGGAATATCTCGCACGCGGCGGCCGCATTGGACGGGTCAAGGCTCTCGCGGGCGCGTTGCTCAACCTCAAGCCCGTCATCCGCGTGGACGTGGACGGCAAGTACAGCACGGTCGGTAATGGGCGCACACTGAGCAAATCGATCGGGATGATCGGGGATGCCATGCGCGAGAAATATGGAACCACGCCAGTCTGGGTTACGGTGCTGCATGGCCGCTTCGCTGAAAAAGCAGATATGCTTGCGGCTGAGTTCAAGGAAAAATTAAATATCGCCAAACTGGAAGTAGTGCGCATCTCCCCTGTTTTGGGTGTTCACACAGGCCCAGGCATTGTCGGTGCTGGAATTGTGCCGATGGAGTTGATGAGCGATTTGGCAAAGTAAGAAGTAAAAAGTGAATAGTAAAAGGACTTGCTCATTGCAAGTCCTTTTTTGTTTGTGGTTTAGGAGGTAATGAATTTTTTTGCTTTTTCGATTCGTTCACCCAGCGGCGGATGCGAGTAGAACATGAAGACGACCCATTTTTCAGGATCGATCTCGCCGAGGTTTTGATTGGCTAATCTTGTAAATGCGGATGCGAAAGCTGCGCCTTTTTTGGTGGAAGACAACGCGTAATCATCGGCCATGTTTTCGCGCCAGCGTGAGATGGCGTTGTCAATTGGCGAGGTCAATAATCCATAGGCGCTGAGCATTAGCATCAGCGCGGGGAAAGCGGCGATGTCTGCGGCGGAGGTGAATGAGAAAAAACTGCCAGCGAAGTCTAATGCCAGTGATGCAATGAACAGGCTGAGGGTTGTGCTGAGCGTGCCGAAGGCAATCAAAAAGGGAATGTCTTTGTGAACGTGATGTCCCAATTCATGCGCGAGGACAGTTTCAATTTCATCCAAAGTAAATTCGTTGATGAGTGTATCGCCGAGAATAATGCGGCGGGTATTGCCCAAACCAGTCAGCGCGGCGTTGGCGGCCTTGGTGCGCTTGGACATGTCAAACTTGAAAACGCCCTGCACTTTTGTGTTGGCGCGTTTGGCAAGAGCGAGCAAGCGTTCTTGCAGTTCTTTATGTTCATCACCAAGCGGAACATATTTATTGAAGAGCGGCATGATCAATACGGGCGCGAGATTTGAAATGATCACATTGAAAAGCAACAGACCGCCAGCCACCCACAGCCACCACGCATTGCCCGTGAGACGCAAAGCCAAGTAAAGCAGTT
The DNA here is from genome assembly GCA_030824405.1 of Anaerolineales bacterium. Lineage (GTDB taxonomy): Bacteria > Chloroflexota > Anaerolineae > Anaerolineales > Villigracilaceae > Villigracilis. Next base: position 12,756 of record JAVBXV010000338.1, read on the forward strand.
CAAGCATAAGCAACCCAATTGGCGCGCCGATGGCGAGACCTTTGAGTTGATCGACCACCCAATCTTTGAAAGATTGATTCGATTGACCGAAACGATGCGGCAAAACAAATCCGCTGTAATAGCCAAGGGGCAGATTGATAACGGCGTATGCGCCGCCAAAGATAATGATGTACAACGCAACGATCAGCCAGTCATTGGTTATGATGGTGCTGAGCCACGCGCGGACAGCGCCGCTCCAGCCGAGGAAGAGCCAGGCGAAGGCGTAGAGCGCGCTAAAGATCGTATCCACCAGCCACAGGCGGCGTTTAATGCGGGAATATTGTTTGGCTTGTTTTTGTTTTTCGGGGTCGAGTGTCGTTTCCATAAATAAATTATAGCATCACGGCCTATTCTAAAAATAGCTGTTGACAAACCCTATTCGTTTGTTATACGCTACAAATATGAAATAGACTTGGAGTTTCATAATAATTTTGACATCCTGCACAACGCATCAAACCCACCCGAGCCTGTTCCCGTGCCGATCTAATTGTTACATCATTTGAGTTGGAGCAATAAAAAATGAAAACCCCGCAACGCATTGGCCTGTCCCTGCTCTTCATCGCCTGCGGACTATTGGTCTTCATCGTCTTTAGTCACTACTACCCCATCTATAGTGGAAACACAGACAAGGTCGGTAGAGTTGTGGTTGCTGGTGTGTTTCTCGTGCTCGCCATGT
>JAVBXV010000334.1 GCA_030824405.1 Anaerolineales bacterium
ATTTTTGTGAACATGTTTTGCACGTAGGCCGCGCGTTCATTGCCTGTGAGTTGTGTCATGGATACTCCTGATGTTTTATTTGTGTGATTATAAGTTATACTGCGGCGCATCAAACTATTGAAGCAGCCGTATTTTTAGCGAAAAAATTTGGAGATAATATCTTGACCGAAAAAACTAATTTCAACTGGCAGGCATGGGGTTTAGCCATTCGTCCGCGCACACTGCCTGCGGCGGCGGCGGGTGTGGTGATGGGCGGCGCGCTTGCGTGGCGTGATGGATATTTTCGTCTGGATGCAGCGTTGGTGTGTTTGTTCGCCGCGCTGCTGCTGCAAATTGGAAGCAACCTTGCCAATGATGTTTTTGATTTTGAGCGCGGCACTGATACGCCCGAGCGCTTGGGTCCCACGCGTGTGACGCAGGCGGGGTTGCTCACATCGGCGCAGGTGAAGTATGGCATGGCGGTTGTGTTTGGTCTCGCCGCATTGCTTGGTTTATATCTTGCGTGGCTTGGCGGTTGGCCGATCATACTCATTGGCATTGCTGCGATCATTTCTGCGATCGCCTACACAGGCGGACCGTTTCCGCTTGGCTATTATGGACTCGGCGATATTTTTGTCTTTATCTTTTTTGGTCTTGCTTCTGTGGCAGGCACATATTATGTGCAGGCGGGTTTTGTCTCCACTGCTGCATGGTGGATGACGATCTCGCCTGGGTTGATCATCACTGCGATTTTGGTGGTGAATAATTTACGTGATCTGGAAAACGACCGCAAGGCGGGCAAGCATACGCTGGCGGTGATGATGGGCGAACGCGCAACCAAGACGCAATTTTTAATTTGCATCCTTGCGGCGTATTTGGCTTTGCCTCTGGCTGCATGGCTTGGCGTTATTTCCTGGGCTTCCTTGCTGGCATGGTTGTCAATACCGATCGCCATTCGTGCAACACGTGTGGTATTCACACAAAAAGGACGTCCGCTTAATTCGGCACTCGCTTCGACGGGACAGGCCGCGTTGATGTTCAGTTTGTTATTTTGGGTCGCATTATTATTTTGAAATAGTGCCACGATCAATTAACAAATTTCCACTTGCACCATTTTCTTTCCAGCCAGTCCACGCTGAAGTACATGCCCAAGCCCAGAAGGCTCATTGCGATCACGCCTGCATACATGGCGGGGTAATCCAACAGCGTGCTTCCGTTGTAATAAATATAATAGCCCAACCCATATTTTGTTGCGGATAACTCCGTGATGTACAAAACTGCAACCGCCGTGCCGATCGATTGACGCAGGGCGGTTAATATTGCGGGTAGGCTGGCGGGCAAATAAATAAATCGAAAGATCGCGCGCCGTCCCGCGCCCAAACTTTGCAGGCTTTGGATCAACTGTGGGGGCAGTCCCGCGGCCTGATCGCGGACAAGTACAATGATCTGAAAAAACAGGATCAGGAACATGATCGTGATCTTTGCCGCATCCCCTATCCCAAGAAATAGAATCACCACAGGCACAAAAACCACTTTGGGGATGGGGTACAGCAAATAAATAATTGGAGAGAACAAACGGTTCAAACTCCTGGACCCGCCAATTGCCAGCCCAACTGGAACGGCCGCCAACACTGAAAGCGCCATGCCCGCGCTCACTCTCCACAAGCTGACCGCGAAATGGGTCAATAGATCATTTTGCAATTCGCGGATAAATACTTTAGCCACCGTGAACGGGTCTGGCAAAATGGACATGTTGACGATCATCGCCAGAATTTGCCAGATGATTATCAACGCGAGTGCTGCAAGTAAAACATCACGCCGCTTCATTTTGCATTTCCTTCCAGAGCCTGTCACACAGATCGTGATAAGTTTTCGTGCTTCGATATTCGTTTTGACCCGCGTTTGGATTTTCAAAAATATGAGCAGTTGAATTAGGAGCGGTGCCAAGCAGAAGGATCTTCTTTCCCAAAGCGGCCGCTTCTTCAATTGCATGCGTCACGATGACCAGGGTCAGTTTTTGTTCTTCGCACAGGGATAGGGTCAGGTTCTGCAAATTTTCACGCGTAACTGCATCCAGCGAGGAGAAGGGTTCATCCATCAAAAGCAGGTCGGGGGATAAGGCTAGTGTCCGTGCGATGGCGGTGCGTTGACGCTGCCCGCCTGAAATTTGTGATGGATATTTATCCGCAACTCCGTCAATGCCGAGGCGTTCGAGCCAGTACGAAACTCCCTTTTCAGGTTGAAAATTGACAGGTGTGTGTTTGCCGTCTTCGCCGTAAAAGCTGCGTACCCGCAAACCCAATTCCACATTTTCGCGCACTGTCGACCAGGGCAGCAGGCCAAAATCCTGCAGGATGAGTCCACTACGCGGACGTGGACGGGTGAGGCGTTCACCATCTATTTCGATTTGTCCATGTATGGGGAAGCGCAGCCCTGCGAGCAGATAAAGCAGAGTGGATTTTCCGCAGCCTGATGAGCCGAGTATCGACCACGTCTCACCGCTGGAGATGGATAGCGAGAAATTCTCAAAGAGCGGGGAAGTGTGAGGGTAGGCGAAAGTGAGTGATTGAATATTGATCATGGTGCTTCTTCAAAGATCAAATTGATGAAATAATCTCTTCCGCCTGAAAAGCTTTCATTCAGGATAACCTGTCCTTTTTCAATTTCTTTTGATGAGATACCGAATTTTCCAAAACTTAATCCTTCGAAGGACGAACCTTCATCATTCAATGGGATCGGGCCTGTGTCGCCGAATTGCCAATGGGCAAAGATGTCGCCCTTTGTCACAGCAAGTGAAATCTTAAAATGAACATTTGAGTCTATCGCTTTAGTGGATACTTGATCTTCTTCAGAGATATCCATGCGGTGGATCACTTTCCATCCGCCGCCAATGGGACGCAGAATGAGCAAAGTAAAATCTTCTTCCAGGGAATCTGTATCGTTGAGGATGGTAATGCCTGTAACAAATCCGTCACTTGGGATGGGATATTTGTGAATGAAAATATGAGTTGGAGCGGCAATATCTCCTTCGGGGCTTGCTGGTGTTTGACCAGAAAAATCATAACCGATGGCTGATGTGGATTGGGACGAAGTCTGTGGTTGATTTACAGGCGCGATTGCGTTACACGCCAGTGAGATGCAAAAGATTGCGGCAAGAAAAAACAATTTTATTTTCATGATCTGCCTGAATTGCTGTAATGAATAAATCAGCGGGAGGCTGCCATTGCGCAGCCTCCCGCTGATTATAACGGTAGCAACTACCAGTTAAGGAAGAAGCGTTCCGTTGACTGAGTCAATATAGGAAATGTCAACAGTCAACGCGCCTTTTTCCTTCAACCAGCTGAGTGCGTCATTCCATTCATTTTCAGTGGGGACGCCAGCAGACGGGAAGACTGGTGGTTGATAGGCTTCGAGCAATGGCGGCGGTACAAGTTTTTGCTCGTTCAAAACATTTTTATATTTGGCGGGGTCTGCGTTGACCAGCGCTGTGGCTTCTTCGATCGCCGCAAGAAAACCTTTGATGGCTTCGGGGTTTGCGTCGATGACACTCTTGCGGAACGAGATCACGCTGAAGCCATATTCAGGATGAGTTGAATCATCTGCGACGATCACGCCGCCCTGACCAACGACCAACGCAGCGAGCGGGTCGGGAAGTGTGCCCGCCATCAACTCGCCTGATGCGAGCAATGCCATGCGGTCGGGAATTTTCGGCACGGCAATTGTCTTGATTTCGTCCGCGTTAAAGCCTTCGGCTTGCAAGATGCGTTCGGTGGCATATTCGATCACGGTAGCTTGAGACACGCCGATCTCAACGCCTTTGAGCCCGTCCACTGTAGTGATGCCGCTTTGCGCAGAAGCAATGATAAAGAAATGCGGATGCCCTTCGGTGGGACGCAGGGCATAGCGCACAACCTGCATTTGCACAGATTCTTTGTTGAACAACATGACTGCCAGCGTTTCGTTGATCGTACCATCGGCCTGACTTGCGGCGAGAATTCCATCGCGCTCTGGTGCAGAGGCCACGGGAATAAATTCCACGTTGACGCCATGTTTTGTGAATAGCCCCTCCTGCTGTGCAACATACATTGGAAGTGTGTCGATGATCGGCAGCACGGCCACTTTCAATGTCACCGTTTCAGTTGCGGTTGGAGCACAGGCGTTGAGAGATAGGGCTAGTACAACCAGGACGATAAAAATTATCTTGCGCATCATAAAGTTTCTCCTTGGTAAAGTTTTAAGTTTGCAAATTATTACCTGTCCGAATGATCGTTACCAGTGACGATTATCCGTTGTTGGTTGTGACTGTTTTTTTATTGTAAGTGAAAGCCTCAACAAACTTAATTGTCGAGGCTTTCACATGTGTACTATGAAATGAACGTTGGCTTAACTCTGCGTAAACGTATCGATCAGCAATTTGAAATTCCCGCCCACGGGATATAAAACTGGGCAGGTGGCGCCGCGCTTGATATATTCGTTCACTTTGGCGCGGGCTTCTTCTGGTGTGCCTGATGCCGTGATCTTGTGGACGAGTTCATCGGGCACAAGGTGCTTGGCTTTGTTGATCTGTTCTTTTGTGGCGGGCCATCCCAAAGTGGCCTGGATCTCGTTGATCACATCCTGTGATACGCCTGAGGCTTTGGCAATGTGCGGCTGCTGCGCAAGGTATTGGCACAGTAGTTCTTTTGTATATTCGATCGCCTTATCATGGTCAGGGTCTACCGAGCAGACGATCAACTGCGGACGGTCAATGTCTTCCAATTTTCGTCCTGCTTTTTTCGCGCCTTTTTCAAGCAATTCAATTGCCTTATCGTTATATTCGGGTGGCACGCAATAATTCATCACGCAGCCATCTGCAATTTCGCCTGTCATTTCCATCATCAAGTCGCCAGTTGCGCCGATCATGATCGGAATGTTGCGGGGTTCACGGCGGCCATGCACCACATCCAATTCAATGCCATCCACATGATGGAATTCGCCGTGAAAGGTAACACGTTCCATGTTTAACAAGCGGCGCATCACTTCAACGGTTTCGCGCATGGCGAGCAATGGTTTCCTGCGGTCAATGCCCACATTCTTGGCTAGCGGGTCCCACCATGCGCCAATGCCGCAGATAATGCGGTTCGGAGCAAGATCATCCAGGGTTAAGAAAGTAGCGGCCAGTAATCCAATGTTGCGCGTCCAGTTATTGATCACGCCCGAGCCAACTTTGATCTTGTTGGTCACGGCAGCGTAGGCAGCCATGGGCACGATCGCATCACGTACCAAACGGGATTCTGCCTGCCATACGGCTTCAAATCCTTTTTCTTCTGCGTACTTCGCATAATCTAATCCGTCACGCAGGTCGTGCGAATCCTGCAAATAAAGTGCCACGCGCTGTTTGGTCATGGGTTGCTCCTTGTGGATGAGATGATAAAAATTTTGCCACAGGTTGGGCAAACTTCATAGGGTTTGCTTTTTCTGTGGCAAGATAATGTCTATACTTTTGTAGCTTCGAGCTTGCGGATCATTTCCAGGTCTTCTGGAAGGTCAAGGTCCAGGCCGAGCGAGGGCAGTTCAACGATCTCTAATTTTGCACCCGCCAGTTTTGCCCGTTCGCAATGACGTTGAAAAGAACCTTCTCCAAAATCATATTCGATCAAACTTGCAGGCACCATCAACAGGGCATTTGTGCCTTTGCCGTGTCTGTCTGGTGCAATCACCACCACGGGTGGTTTCGCTGCGCGATCGATCAGGGCAAGCACATCATCGCGTGTGAGCAATGGCAGGTCTGCGGGTAGAACGAGCACTCCCTGCGTTGCATGCAATTCCGCAACCACGGTTGCGCGTGCCAGTGCTGTGTTCAGGTGCGCGTGACCATCTTCCTGAACGGTCTTTGCGCCAAACCCGCGCGCAATGGTCAACGCGTGTGGGTCACGGCTGACGACCAGTACATGGTCCACTTCTTTTAGTTCAGAAAGCGTCTTTAGTGTGCGCTCAAGTAATTCCTGATTTAATTGTGTTCGTTCTTCTTCGGTAAGGATTCCAGACAGGCGTGATTTTCCTCGCCTCAATGGCTTTACAGGCACGATAGCCCAAAGTGACATATTTAGTTGCTCCGCACAAAGTTTAGCACATCATTCGCCAGTCGGGCGCGATCTGTAAGGTTATTCATAAGTGTATCTGTCAGCAGTGTTTTTATGGTTAAGTTTTGCACATTCATTTCCAAATTCGCATCGGTTGTATCCAACACAAAGCCAGTCAATACATTTCGATAATGTTCTGCAACCGCGAACGCCGATGGTTCAATGCCAAGTTCTGAGTACATTTTTGCAGCAGGCCCTTTTACGGTCTTGCCGCCAATGATAGGCGAAACCGCCACGATTTTTTTATTTTCTAATACCTGTCTCATTTGCGGAATACTTAAGATGGGATCAATGCTCACCCAGGGATTGGATGGGCAGAAGATGACCGCGTCTGACGACTCGATCGCTTCCAACGCGCCGATAACTGGTTCAGCGGAATTGACTCCGTCGAACCGAAAGCCTTTAACTCTCGGCTCGCAATGTCTGTGAACAAAATATTCCTGAAAGGGAAGTTCACCTTCATCTGTATCGACAATGGTTCTTACCGCAGAATCAGACATGGGCAAAATGGCATGTTGAATGCCCCAGGCATTGCAGAATTCACGCGTGATCTCGGAAAGTTTTTTTCCTTCTTTCAGACGTCGTGTGCGTTCAAGATGAGTTGCAAAATCCTGATCGCCAAGGCGGAACCAGTTTGGCCCGCCAAGTTTTTCAATATTGGAGATCGTGTTCCAGGTTTCGTTCACACGTCCCCAGCCAGTTTCTGGGTTTGCCAGCCCTGCGAGGGTGTAGCAAACCGTATCAAGGTCTGGACAAATGGTTAATCCCAGATGCTCAAAATCATCGCCAGTGTTGACGATGATGGTCAGTTCTTCGGGTGATAAATGTTGAGCGAGGCCGTGGGCAAGTTTTGCGCCGCCAACCCCGCCTGCGAATGCTGTAATTTTCATGGGTCTCTAAATATAACAGTCACTTCTTCCAAAGGTTTCCTTGGGCGTACTTCTGGTATTTCCAGGGGATACCCGATCAGGAACATGGCTTGAGGTTCCCAAAATTTTGAGATATTCAAGGCATCACGCACGATCTCATGCGCAAATACGGGGCTGCACACCCAAACGCCGCCCAACCCTTCTGCGTGCGCGGCCAACAAAAGCTGCATACCTGCGTTGGCGGCAGACTGTGTGGCGATCATATATTCTGCCTGTCTGCGGCGTTCATCGGGGTAGTTGTCCATCTCGCTCATGTCTACGCAGAGGATGATGACAACTGGCGCATTTGTGATCTTCTCGCGCGATTTATTGACCCGCTTTTCAATATCAGCATCTGTGAGCTTGTCTTTTTCAAGATCGCGTTTAAACTCCTCGGCCATGGAGTTGGCCAGATGCATTTTGGCGGCAGGCCCAGTCAGCACTACAAATCTCCATGGCTGGCGGTTATGTGCGGATGGGGCAAATGTGGCAGTGGAGAGGATGTTCTCGAGAACAGAATCAGGCACACGGTCCGTTTTGAAGCGGCGGATCGAGCGTCGTGTTCGAAGGAACGTATGGAGATTGTCCACTGTTATTTAATGGGCATCGATTTTTGTCGGTTGGATTTTGTAGGTTACGCGTTGTTCAGCGGGTTTTCTGGATCGATATTTTTTATTTCCAGTGTATTTGAAGGAGAGGGCATCAATGTGTTCATCGGCGCCTTCGGTGGTAAATTCGGTCACCTTGCCCTGTATCTGTATGTAGCGATAAGGGTCGGAGGGATCGGCGATGCAGAGGGCAATGTTTGGGCGGGCACGCATGTTCTTGTCTTTGACGCGCCCAGCAGCGGAATTGATCAGAATATTTTCACCATCTGAATTAAACCAGACGGGGGTTACTTGAGGAGAGCCATCTTTCATGGTGGTGGCCAGATAAAGATAAGCTTTTTTTTCGTCGGTGAGCAGGTCTTGAAGTGATTCGGGTATGCCTTTCATTATTTCATTTCCTCTTTTTTTGATTTGAGACACAAGTCCATAAACTTGTGCTTACAAATCAGTTTAGCAAATGGATATAAGATTCGCGTTAGTGTTCTAACGGAACATATCCTGTTCCTTCGGACGGATCAGGTCTTTGAGGGAACCTTCTTGAAGCGGGTATGGAAATCCACGCACGAGAACGGCGGGGATGCCTTCTGCGGCCTGGCCCATCATCAGGGATGCGGCTGCGGCAAGTTCGTCGGCCACGCCGATGACGGTGATCCTGAGTGTGTAGCCGAAGAGATCCTTCCAGCCGCGTTCATCGATCAGTGCAGGGACTGAGCTTAAGCCGATGCAGATGCCAACAGTTCCGTTGCGCCATGCGCGGCCATGTGAGTCTATGATCATGACCCCGATGTTGATATTGTTTTTTTCTTTTATCTGATCGCGCAGTTGTTTTGCGGATCGATCGGGGTTTTCGGGGAGCAGTAAAACATATTCTTCGTTGGCGTCACCATAGCCAGCTACGTTGGAATGGTCAATGCCTGCGTTGGCGCATACGAAACCGAGTTTATGTTCCACGATGATCGCGCCGACACGTGAGCGGATCACTTCGTTGCTTTCCTGAAGAATAAGCTCGACGACACGCGGATCTTTTTCTGTTTTTTGAGCCAGGTCAATTGCCTGTGGAGATGGTTCAATCGTTGCGAGGTTGACCATGCGCCCTTCAGATTTACTGACGATCTTTTGCGCGAGAACAAGGATGTCATTCTCCTGCAGTTCGATGTTTTGATCTGCAAGTGACTTAACAAGAATATCCGCCAGGTTGTCGCCATGGCGGATCAAAGGAATGGTATTCAGCGGGGTGATTGAGAGTGTCATACTTCGAACGTGGGCGTTAACGTGTTGAAACGATTCAACGTGTTAACGATTGACTCCAGTAATTTTGATCCCAGCATGAGTGGAACCGTATTTTTTATTAATGCCGATCAGTACGCTGGTGAGGCCTTCCACAACGACCGAGTTTTCAATGGGACCTGCGTCCCAGCCTTTTAGGCCTGCAGCTTCGACGAGTTTGATCGTTTCTCCGCGCGCTTCCTTGGATGTGCCCGTGACGAGCACATCACATTCCACGGCATCATTTTCCATTAAGTGTTCGTAGGATATGTTTTGGAAAGCAGCGCAGACCTGCACTTCACTGCCCACGATCTGTTGTGCTTCCTGTGCGGCTGAACCAGCGGCGGGCATTTGCACAGTGGCAACTTTTGGCGGCACGAGCGGAACTGTCACATCCACCAATAACTTACCCTTCAATTCATCTTTTACGGTTTCGAGGGTGTCCTTGTGTGCAGAGTAGGGCACGCTGATGACGACAATGTTGGAGCGTTTTGCGGCTTCAATATTGTTATGACCTTCGATCACAGCGTTGCCGCCAAGCATTTCCAGTATTTCTTTGGCGGCGGCTTCAGCCTTGGCTGCGTCACGCGAGCCAATGTTGACCTGATAGCCTGCCTTGGCCCAGCGATAGGCGAGACCTTTGCCTTCTTTTCCTGTTCCGCCAAGTACTGCAATACTTAATAAAAGGGATGAATCATTCATTGGATCTCCAGAGTTATTTTGTGATGGAAATGATCATTATGAAACTTTCGCAACTTCTTCTTCGTACTTCTTCCAGACGCGCGGAGCTATTTCTCTTGCGCGTGCTGCGATCTCTTCTTCGTTGAGTGTAAGCAGTTCGCGGTCTTTCATTAGTACCTTGCCTGCTACGATGGTGGTGGTCACCATGCTTTGTTGGAAACCAAAAATAATATGCCAGGGCAGGTTACCGTCTGTCAGCGGAGTGAAGGGCTGGTATTCTACAAAAACGAGGTCGGCCAATGCGCCAGGTGTGATCTGCCCGATCGGGGCGGCGGGGAAGAATTGATTGGCAAGCGCGGCGTTGTTATAGATCGCCATTTGCTGCACATCATATCCACCCATGCGGCGCGGGTCGCGATGCTCTGACTTGTGAAGCAGATAAGCCATCTTCCATTCGTCCCACATCGAATTGGTGAAGCCATCATTGCCGAGACACACTTTAATTCCCAGCCGCATCATCGATTCGATCTGTGCCACGCCCACACCGTTGTTCATGTTCGAGCGTGGTTGATGGGAAAGCCAGGTGCCTGTTTCTTTGAGAATTTCCATTTCACGAACATCAAAATGTACGCCATGCGCAGTGATGGTGTTGGGGCCAAGAATGCCATGCTTAAACAAACGATCGATCACGCGCATTTCACTTTTCGCGAGGCTGTCGTATTCGTCTGAGTCATGTTCCGCTGTGTGGATGTGAAAGCCTGTGCCTTCAGGTACTGCGGCGCGGCTGGCTTGCAAGGTGACGCCTGAAAGCGTCAGGCTGGCGTGCAGGCCAAAGGTCCCTGCGAGGCGTGGGTGCGGAGTGGCTGCCAGTCGTTTGAGGAAGCGCACATTTTCGTTGATGCCTGAATTTGCTTTTTCAAGTCCATCGCGGTCTGTTACTTCGTAGCACAATACACCGCGCAAACCGCTTTTGTCCACGGCGTCTGCGATGATATCCAGTGAGCCATCAATATAATTTGGAGATGCATGATGATCGATCAACGTGGTCGTGCCATGCTTGATCGCATCGACAAGGGAGACGAGTGCAGAATAACGGATCGCTTCCGCATCCAGCGACCGATCGAGCGGCCACCACAACTTTTTCAGTATCTCAGGGAAGTCTTTGGGTGCCGCGCCAGGGATCGCCATGCCGCGTGCAAAGGCCCCGTAAAAATGCGTGTGGGCGCAAATACCGCCAGGCATTACATACTGTCCGCGGGCATCCAATGTTTTTGCTTTTGGATATTTGGCGGTCAGCGCTTTGGTGGTGCCGATCTCTTTGATTTTGTCGCTTTCAATATAGATCGCATGATTTGGTAATACGCGATTGGGAAGTTCCCATGTGATGAGGTTTGCGTTTGTAATTAACATAATTAACTGAATCCATATTGACTTGGGTGTGGAAGTTTGATGCCAGAGACGCCAATTTCCCATAAGGCGTTGTATGCAGCTTCGCGTAACTCAGGATCGTCCTTGTACATTGCATCATAGAGTTGCGCGACCACGCCTTCAGACGGGGTGTACTTCAAATAGGAAAGGGCTGCAATACGCAGGTCTGGTTCTTCGCTCTTGAGGGCAAGAATAAGAATATCTGTGGCGGGGGTGCCAGGGGAGACGCCCATGCCTTGTTTGCCAGCGAATTCAATAAGCCACGGCGATTCTGAGGGTGCCTTAAGTTTGCGCGGCGCGCGTGCACCAACGTTTGTTTTTGCATCCAACACTTCTGTGGCTGCGTTGCGGACGACCCATTGATCGTCTTCAATTTGTATTTTTTGCAGGGCTTCCTGTGCCCATGGCGCATTCACGCGGCCAAGCCCGTAGACGGTGGCGCGGCGCAGGAGAATGTCTGGTAATGTCAGTCCGTCACGCAGCATGGCGTGACCTTCACCACTGTCGTTGGCAAGCGCTTCGGCTGCGGCGCGGCGGATATCTTCGTCGCCATTAAGCAGTGTTTGCGCAACAGACTCAAGCGCTTCATTTGTGCCAATCGCCACCAGAGATATACAAGCCGCACGGCGAACAGCGAGGCTGGGAGCATCCAGAGTGTCTTCAAGTACTCGTACAGCTTTTCCATCTTTGAGCACGCCCAAACCAAGTACTGAAAGTTGGACCATTTCAAAAGATGTGGTGGCTGCAAATTGACGGAAGAGGATCGCGGCATTCGGGTCGTTGCTGACTGCAAATGCGGCCATGGCCTGTCCACGCATGCTGAGCGGGATTCCGTCAGTTTGTAAAATGGCAGCGAGTGTGCCGAACATTTTTCCGCGCCAGGGAGCGTTTTTGGGCGCATCCCGCAGCCAACGTGCAGCAGCCATCAGTGGACGGTGCATGGGCAGGCGTGAAAATTCCAAAAGGGATTGGACAAGCTTGCTTGCATCACCAAAGGCGGCGAAGTAATGCATGGCTAAATATTTTCCAGACCAATCTGGTTGATTGAGAATGGTTTCTTCCGCGTTGTAATTGGACATGGCGCGGCCAGCCAGATACCCGGCAAAGACCGGGTGAACAAAGCGCATTTTATTGTTGGAGTAACTCACCAACAAACCACTGGATGTCATTTTGCCCAACAGACCAGTATTGGTGGATACAACGACCTTTTCGCCTTTTTTAGCTTTCTTATCTTTTGTCTCTTCACCTTGAATTTCGGCAGACTCTTCTTCTGGTTTTTCTTCGGCAGGCTCAAAGGATTTGACCCAATCACGTGCCTTGCGTGGGTCAAAGATGGGTTGCGCACTTAATACAACTTGCATGGCAAGCGTTTCAAGCGCAGCAAGCGGCGTGTTGACTGGTGCAATACGGCGGATGTGAGTGGCAATTGCTTCCAACACATGCGGGCCAAGGCTGTCGCCAGCGTATGCACCCCAGGCTTTGAGGGTCAATTCAAGGGGAGATAAATTCAAATTGTCAGAGCCCAGCCAAACGTTAAGGAGAAGCGGGTCTACTTGTTCGGGTCCAGTTTGTGACCAGGCTTCCAATGCCACGGTCTGGCTCCATAGTTCGCCCCACTGTTTTATAAATTGATCGGAATGCTGCGCAGACCAGGTCATGACTGCGAGCGGTGCAAAGCCAAGCGCGATCAGGCCGTCCAGATATTCTGGTGTGCCCGTGGTAATAATACGAAGTTTGGGATGATTCTTTAGGATCGTTTTAAAATATTCGCTGACAACCTTTTGTTCATCTTGTGTGATCTCATCGTAGCCATCCACCAACAGCAGGGCTTTATCATTTTTGAATGCGTTATGAATAAAGGCGGGCAGGCGTCCGAGATCTAAAATGGGCGCATGTTCTGATGCGGCATCGATGATGGGTTTGAGCGGATCTTTTGTATCAGCAGGAAGTTTTAAGTCTGCAACATGGATGAGGAATGGGATGATGTCTTTCAGATCGCCAAGTTCTTCGCTTCGATTCGCGGCCAGGCTTGCGAGGTGCGCGAGGGCAACTGTCTTGCCTGTGCCAGGCTGACCAATGATGACGATATTTGCGTTGCCAGCCAACACCTTGGACATGGTAATGGATTGGGCGCCAAACGCAGATGCGATCTCGGGCCAGGAAGGAAGATAAGGAACGGTTTGGGTAATGATGTCTTCGAATTGGCTGGGAACGCCGGGGATCACTGTTGGCGGCGGGAGGAGCAAATGCGGCTCCTGCAGAATTTCGTCTAATGCGAAGAGCGGCGCGGCGAGATGCATCCCCTGAGCACGCCGTAATGTGATACGACGATGATTTTCTTCGGTGGTGTTGGACTTGCGCGCCTGGGCGGCTTCCCTTTGTTCTTCGAGACCAGCTCGTATTTCTTTCCATAAGGGGCGGGCACGGCTGGCGAGCCACCAGAAAATTGTGGCGGCGACAA
>JAVBXV010000410.1 GCA_030824405.1 Anaerolineales bacterium
AGAACACTGGGCAAACTGGTATCGGTGGAATAGGTAACAGTTTTATTCATGGGAGATGCTGTGTTTAAATTACCCGCCGCATCCGACGCAACGCCAGCATAAATCTCTGCAATGACCGTCCCCGCCATCGTCATGCCGCTGACTGCAACATTGTAGGTTGTGCCATCGCCAGGCGCGATCTCGGTGACCGTTGCAATCGTTGCTCCTGCGGTTCCACTTAATGCCACATCACCTGTAATAAAGTTTGAAACGGATTCAGAAAACTGCACCGTAAAATTGATCGGGGAAATATTCGTCGGGTCAGGCTGCCCTGATGCCTGCTCAATGCTCACGGACGGGGGAGTCTCGTCTGCAATATCCAAGATGGTGATCTGATATTGAGCCCCGTTCGATACAAGTCCATTATTGTCTATCGATCTCATGCAGGCTGTGTAAGTCATCTGTGCTTCGCGATCAAATACAACGGTAGTCCGTAGAGTGTTCCCCACGATCGAAAAATAGACATTCTCCACGCCGCCAGCCAAGCATGAAGTAACCAACTCAAACGTATGCGTATCGCCAGCATTTGGGTCAATACCCGTCAGCGTGCCAATGATGGTACCCACGGGCTGATTTTCCAACACCGAATACGCCGACAGGGAAAGTCCTGTCGGCGCGTAATTGGCAGTGATGGAAATATCGTCGATGCCAATCCATTCATCACCCCCAGCGGCATTCGTGGTCATGATTCGTAATTCGACGGCAGATTGATTGCTTGCCGCAACGGGTAACTCCACACTAACAGGCGTAACCAAAGTCGCAATACTGGGACCTGTCGTCGCATCTGCGATGTACCCAGCGGGCAGGTTGGTGAAGTCTCCACTCGAACCTACACGATAATGCAACGCCACTTGTTGGACTGCGTTATCAGTATTACTGTCAATATCACGTACATTATAGGAAACCCGAACTTTGTTCACCCCAGTTGTATTAAGGAATATCTTGATATACGGCGCATCAGCTGACCCCGAGCCTTGCAGGGCGATTGTTGGGTTTGCCAGATGAAACTCCGCAACGCCGCCATTATTGATCAACACACTGGTCTGATTGGCAATGACATCCACTGCCACAGACGGATAATCGGAAATCAGCGTTTGCGGATCCACATCCACAGGAGTGGCTGCTGAATAATCTCCAAGATAACCAATCATCGAAGGCACACCAACCCAATTGTCATTGGCAGTTATCAAACCTGTATTCGACCAGTCTTGTGAAAAGGCACCAAGAAGCATTGAATGCGCATTACTATCCGCCTTTGCAGGGGAACTGCCCATTGAGGCTGCAAGCAATGTTACAAGAACAACTATTATAAAAAGTTTTATACCTACCTTGGAAACAGATACCATTATCGACCCTCCTAATTTGGTAGTTGTAGACCGATTTTAGCATAATTTTAAACAAAAACTGCCCTCCAAAATGGAGGGCAGTTTTGCATTAGAAACCTTCGAGCTTGCTTAGATCTGCAATACCTTTTGCGAGGCTCGCGATCTTTTGCAGCAACCCCAGCCTGTTCTCTTTTACCTTCACATCATCGGCCATGACCAGCACTTTATCGAAGAAGGCAGTAATGGACGGGATGAGCTTGGTGACGATCTCAAGGAATTCATCAACAGACGATGGACGATCGACCGCAGACGATTCGATCATCTTGTACAAATCGCGCTCTTCCTGATCGACAAACTTTTTATCGTCAATGGTCAACGGTTTGTCATCTAATCCTGCGGAGCGAATGATGCGGACGCAGCGGGCGAAGCCGTCCAAAATGGATGACCAGTCTTCGCGCTTCACCCAAGCGGACAGTTGCTTCACCGCACGGACAGTTCCCGCAGGGTTGGTGGATTGCGCCGCAAGAATGGCTTCGACAATATCGTGCTTGTAACCCAGGTCACCCAATACAATTTTCAAGCGGCCTGTAATAAATTCAAGGATCTGTTTCTGTGCTTCATCACTGACAGGGATCGGCTGTGTCTTTGCAGATTTCTTGACAGCTTCGGTCAGATCAAAATCAATGTCATGTTCGATCAATGGCTGCACAACGCCAATTGCAGCGCGGCGCAAACCGAACGGATCTTTCGCGCCTGTGGGAGCCAGCCCCGCCGCGAACAAACCAACCAACGAATCAATTCTATCTGCCAGCGCAACAACGAGTCCCTCTTTTGACTGCGGGACAGTTTGATATTGCTCACCAATCGCCTTTGCCACTTCGGCGGGTTCGCCGCTGCGCAATGCGTATTCGCCGCCGATGATGCCCTGCAGAGACGTCATTTCTGTCACCATTTGTGTGACGAGATCGGCTTTCGAAAGATAGACTGCACGCGCCAGATGTTTGATCAGAGTTGCATCTTTGATATGGAGCATGGCCGCCAATTCCGCGCCGAGTTTCAACATGCGGTCAGATTTATCGAGCATGGAGCCGAGCTTGGTATGGAAGGTCAGCGAAGAAAGTTTGGGACGATATTCTTCCAGTTTAAGTTTCACATCTTCGCGGACGAAGAAATTGGCATCCGCAAAGCGCGCACCCAATACATGTTCATTCCCTTCGCGGACAGTGTCCACGCCGATGTCGTCACCGTTGCGGATGGCGATGAAGTGCGGCAATAAGGTCGAAGGTCGAAGGTCGAAGGTCTGGTCTGACTTTTGACTTTCGACTTTTGACTGAACAGGAAAGTATCTCTGATGTTTCTTCATTACTGAGATCAAAACATCTCGCGGCAAAGTCAGGAATTCTTCATTGAAGCCACCCATTACGGCGGTGGGCATTTCGATGAGGTTGGTGACTTCGTTGAGCAAACCTTCTTCGATGATGGCTTGTCCGCCGAGTAGGGCTGCGGCTTGGTTGACCTGTTCAACGATGGAGGCCTTGCGTTCTTCTTTGTCGAGCAGGATGCCTGCTTCACGAATTACATCAAAATATTTATCAGCGGACGGAATGGTGATGTCGGGCGAACCGTAGGGACGTAAGCCACGAGAAATATTTCCAGAGACTACACCAGCATATTCGAACGGGATGACCATGTCACCGAGCAAAGCCACGTACCAGCGGATGGGACGTGAGAAGGCAATGCCTGAGTCGTTCCAGCGCATGGATTTTTCGAACTTGATGCTTTCAACTAACTTGGGCAACGCATCCACGAGGACTTCGGGAGTGGGGCGTCCATTTTGCTTGACGACTGCGGCGACGTATTTTCCGCCGTCAATTTCGCGGGCTTCAAGTGTGGCGGGGTCGAGATTATTTTTCTTTGCAAAACCGAGCGCGGCTTGTGTGGGTTTGCCGTCTTTATCGAAGGCTTTATCCGCGGGAGGACCTTTGACGAGGTCTTCGCGGTCTGGTTGATTCGGGGAGAGAGAGTCGATAGAAACAACGATCCTGCGCGGGGTTGTAAAGATGCGGATATTCCCGTGGTCAAGATAAAGTTCTTTAAGCAGAGCCGGAATCCGTTGTGTGAGTTGTTCGTAAGCGGAGTCGACATCGTTAGCGGGGAGTTCTTCAACACCAATTTCTAAAACGAAGGTCGAAGGTCGAAGGTCGAAAGTCGCAGGCAGTGCTTGACCTTTGACCTTTGACTTTTGACTCTCTTTCAACAATGGATACTCTAGTTGCTTGCGTTGCTCTCCATAACTTACGGCAACACCTTTGGCAAGTTCTCTTATTCTTCTAAAGAATGCTTGTCTTTCAGCAACAGAAATTGCACCGCGTGTATCTAAAATATTGAAGCAGTGCGAGCATTTGAGGACGTAGTCGTGCGCGGGGACGATGAGCCCTTGCGCGAGACAGGCATCGGCTTCGGCGGAGAAAAGGTCGTACATGGCGCGGACGCGTTCGACGTCGGCGGTCTCGAAATAATATTTGGAGTGTTCGAACTCTTCCTGACGGCGGATCTCGCCGTAGGTGACGCCTGCGCCATATTCCTCATTCCAGATGGCTTTGGCGTTGTTGAGCGCGATGAGGATGCGTTCGAGCCCGTAGGTGATCTCGACCGAGACGGGGTCGAGCGCCACGCCGCCCATCTGCTGGAAGTAGGTGAACTGCGTGATCTCCTGCCCGTCGAGCCAGACCTCCCAACCCAAGCCCCACGCGGAGATGGCGGGCTGTTCCCAGTTATCTTCCACAAAGCGGATGTCGTGCTGGCGCGGGTCAATGCCGAGGGCTTTGAGCGACTCGAGATAAAGTTCCTGCGGGTTCGTTGGATCTGGCTTAAGGATGACCTGAAACTGGGTGTGCAGTTGGAAGCGGTTGGGGTTCTCGCCGTAACGCCCGTCATCGGGGCGCACAGACGGCTCGACGTACGCCACGTTCCACGGCTCGGGTCCGAGCACGCGCAGGAAGGTGTTGGGATTCATCGTCCCTGCGCCCACCTGGGTGTAGTAGGGCTGTGTGATCAGGCATCCGTGCGATGCCCAGAAGTCTTGTAGTTTGAGGATGATTTCTTGGAAGGAGGAGGGTTTTTGTGCCATAGGGTACTCGATATGCGAGATGGATTTTTTATTGAAGCGAGAAGATTATACCGTACGAAAAAGACGACAGACCGTTGAGGGGTCTATCGTCTTTTATTTGATTTGCGCTTCGTGCTACAGGAGAGTTAGTTCTGGCTCGAGGGCTTTTGTTGACGCTTATGGACTTTCATCACGAACACAACGAAAACCGATAAGGGTATATTCGTATACGTAACTAGGCCGATACCAGTAACGGTTGGTTATACGATCTTCATATCCTGAATTACCCCACGAGCCCCCGCGCAGAATACGATATTGACCCGAATTGGGTCCTAAAGGATTAGAATACGGTGAAATGGAGTAATAATTAGGATCATACAAATCTGCCACCCATTCCCAAACGTTGCCCGCTAAATCATAGATACCATAAGGGCTTTTTCCGCTCTCAAAACTACCTACTTTGTGTGGTTCCCAATCACAACCGACTCTATTACAACTAAATTCTTCCCCCCAAGGATAAGTGCGTCCATCTGTGCCCCGTGCTGCTTTTTCCCATTGGGCTTCTGTAGGCAGGCTACCGCCACGCCATTCGCAATATGTTTTAGCTTGATACCATTCCACATTAATCACGGGATAATCGTTGAATTGAGAACTATCATAATAACTGGAATTTACGGAATAAATCAGGTCTTCAGGTGGAGTTACAGGTGGAGTACACTTGCCCGAGTCTACACAGGCTTTGTAGTTAGCGTTGGTTACTTCATAGGTATCCATGTAAAAAGCATCGAGGTATACCGTGTGGGATGGCTGCTCACGTAAAAAACTAGCCTGTTCACAATACTTACTAACTTTTTGACATTCTGCCAGAGCTTGATCAGCCTGATCAGGAGTAGCACCCATCGTAAATTCGCCTGCTGGCACGAGAACAATTTGCACACCCTTGGCGTCAATGATATTGGTTGGCAATGATTTTGGAGTCAATGTAAACGCTTTTATAGAAGTGGGATTCGGTAATGGTGTTTTAGCTGGAACAACAGGAGAATTTGTAGAGGTTACTTGGGCAATGGCACGTTGCGTTGCAGTAGCCTTTAACGTCGGCTTAAGCGCACCAACTTTAGAAACTGTCCATGAACCAAGCCAAAATAGCGTGCCAATTGCAATCAGAACGCCCACAATTCTGAGTAGTGGAATTAATTTTCTTGCAAAGTTTCTTAGGGAAGTGACAGATTTATCAATAATGTCTTTAGATATAAGAAGTTTTCCAGGAATGATTGTTTGGATATCATCATCTTCATCAGGAAAGTCTGGTGGAGTTCCTACAGGAGGAGGGGTGTATTTTTTTCCATGCAACGTTCTAAGTAAGTCTTGATAATTTTCTTTACTATACGGATCTCCACGCAAATCTATATAAAATTTACCTGCTGCCCAAGAAGGAGAAGCAGAACTCCAATTACCCTTTCTCAAAACAGGTATAAACTTTCGATGATTGCTCTTTTGGAAAAGCTCAGCTGTAATAATATGACCTTCATAACCAACGCCCCCCTCTCGTTCATCCGATTTCTTTTTATATTTAGGCGTACAAACTAGAATAGCAAAATCACTTTCGCGTACAGCCTTCTCCATGAATTCGGGCAATTGATCCCCGTAATGAGTTTCCCATTGGTCTAAAACAGTTTCTACTCCATCTTTTCGTAATTGTTTAGCCAAGGCACGTACCCAAGGCTTAATATCTTCTTCCCAAGCATATGAAATAAAAACTTTCGGAGGTCTAGTAGATTCAGTCATTGAAACTCCCTCTTGTGAGGATTGTTAAATTATACATTTACATTATTCTCGCGCACAGTCTTGCGGATCTCCAATTCCCAATCCTGTCTTGGGAGGAGTTTGGCTTTATCGAGCCACACATCCACCCCGTCTTTGGTCAGGCGGGTATACAGTCCGCGAACGGGGTCACGGTCCGCGTGGGCATGGCAGAGGAAGACTTTAAGGGGGTGTTTAGAGTAAATCATTGAATTCAAACTGTCTTTTTAAATAAAACATTCATTTTTTTCTTGTAGGTATCTTTTTTACTTTATTCTTAGATTGAGTTCTTCGTTTAGATTCTGTTTTTTCGAGGTGCATATCTAATAATTTAACAACAAAGATCGTGTCACCAATCTTGATTAAGTCATTTTCCTTAAGCATCGTTGCACCACGAATTCGTTTCCCATTAACGTAAGTACCATTAGAAGAACCAAGATCCCATACAACTAACTTTCCTTCTTCTAACGCGAATTTAGCATGCATACTTGAAACTGTTGGGTCATCCAAAATAAGGCCCTCTTTCCGCCCTATGACTATACTACGTCTAATGGGATATATATTGCCTCGCTTCGGTCCTTCTTTTGCCCAAAGCAAAGCCGTATTTACTGGTGTGAGAGAAATTAGTTCAGCCTTATCTACATAGTAATCATATTCGCCATCCCATTGTGGAATAGTAGTACTTTCAAAATCATCTGTGCTTTTTACAGGTGTTAAATCTAATTCGCCACGAGTTCCGTGCGGAGGTGGGTATGGACATGATTTACCTATATATGAACCATGGTTTGGACAAAATCCAGGTATAAGTTGCTTCCTAGTTGATAATTTTGCATGTATCTTCTGTGCTTGTAGTTGTAAAACGTTTGTTAAATTTACATATCCAGTTTTTTCAAATAAATCGACCCACTGCCATCTTTTCAAGCTCTCCAAAATATCACATTTTTCTAGCCGCGCAGGGATGATAAAAATCTCGCCCTCAGGTTGTTCCATGGCTGTGTCAAGAGCAAGGCGAACTTCCTTTTGTCGAAACCCCGCTTGATTGAATTGCTTTGAAAGGCAAACCACCACCACGTCCGCTTCGCGCACAGCCTTGCGAATCTCCAATTCCCAGTCCTGCCCTGGGAGGAGTTTGGCTTTGTCGAACCACGCATCCACGCCGTCTTTGATCAGGCGAGCGTAGAGTCCACGCACGGGGTCACGGTCCGCGTGTGCGTGGCAGAGAAATACTTTGAGAGGGCGCTTGAGTTTGGGCATATCAGGGTTGATTATACGTCACTAGATACAGGAGGATCGTCAGGGAAAATGATAGCGCATATCTTCCGTCAGTCTGAATTACTTAAAGTATAAATTGTTTTATTTTGCAAGGAAGGGAAATATAGCTTGAAAAAGTGTCGATATACTAATTGGTAACGTCTCAGAAATAACTTTTGCTCCCACAGAATTTAATGCAGAACGCGCATCATCCCAAGTTAATTGCTTTATATCTTTTTTCAAGAAACCTTCAAGATCTGTTTTGGTCCCACATAATTTCTTTAGCTTCGTTTGCAATTTTGCGGGGTCTGTTTCCAGCAGGTCCATATTTTCGGCGATGATCAGCAGGGTCTTGTAATCAATGACAATCACTTCGCGGTTGCGCTCGTAAATGGGAATTGCTCCAGCTCCTTTGACAGCTTCTTCAAATTCGGTTCGATAATCGGGATGTTCAATTAAGATCGCGAGAAAACCATCTTCTTTGCGCCTCTTTGATGCATGTCTGGCTGTATTACTCAGATTCTTCTCAGTTAAAGCATTCCTAAGAATTTTTTTAATGACATTTTCTGTCTTCCATCGAGGCCGCAAAGCACGCATGAGCATTTCATAACCATTGTCTTCAAACAAATCCACCCAATGCCATTTTCTCAGGCTTTCGAGATTGTCACATTCTTCCAAGCGCGCAGGGATGATAAAAATCTCGCCTTCGGGTTTTTCCATGGCAGTATCGAGGGCAAGGCGTACTTCTTTTTGTCGAAACCCCGCTTGATTGAATTGTTTTGAAAGACAGACCACCACCACGTCCGCTTCGCGCACAGCCTTGCGGATTTCCAATTCCCAATCCTGTCCTGGGAGAAGTTTGGCTTTATCGAACCATGCATCCACGCCGTCTTGGGTCAGGCGGGAGTAGAGTTTGCGTACAGAGTCACGGTCCGCGTGGGCGTGGCAGAGAAAGACTTTGAGAGGGCGTTTGGGTTCGGGCATTTATTTTTCCACCAACTAGGTTGATGAAATTATACAACCGAAAACGAGCAAAGTCATAAAACTTGGCGAGAACACAAACAAAAAGCCAGTCCTGCAACGGACTGGCTTTTTATGATCTCAAAAAATCAACTCTTTCGGCGGCTGAAATCCAGCACCAACGGTTTGTTGCGCAATGCAACGAGTCCGCCCATGAGCAGGAATGACCCGATGCAAGTTGCACCAAGGTTGGAGGGATAATTGATGCGCCCAAGCAGGTTGACCTCCGCGATCTGTGGACGGGCGGCGAGATAACGCATCTGAACTTCTTCACCTTCCACGAAACTAATGTTCCTATTCCCATAATAAGACTTGAAAGTATATTGTTCTCCGTCTGCGGCGGTGAATTGCACGATCGGGGTTTTGATCCTGTCGGCACCAGAAATTCCCACAACTGTCCCAGTCACTTCCACGCCAAAACCATCCAGTGCGATCTGCTTTGCCAGCGGGTATCCGCCAACAATAAATAAGAGCAGTGCACCCAACAGCAAAGCAACAGCCCAAAACTTAACATTGTTCTTCTTCGTAGGTTTTTCCTGTTCCATTGTCCATCCTCCATTAATAAAATTGATTGTGTCGTTTACTTATAAAAATCAAATCAGGGTAGGTCTGTTTCAACTACTGATTCGCATCCATCGCGCAACGGAAGCCGATATCGTTCGAACTATTATAAGGCTGCATTCCAGTGCGATACGCGACCCTGATCTGATTCGGATCACTTTGCCATGAACCGCCGCGCAATCCACGATAGACCCCAAAATCACGGGGACCCTGCGGGTTGCCCGAAGGAGAATTTTGATAATAGCTATCTAAAAACCAATCAGCCACCCATTCAGAAACATTGCCGCTCATTCCATAAACGCCGTATCGGCTTTGGGATCCTTCATAAGCATCCACCGAAGCAGTATCCCCAATGCAGTTGCCGTAATTAGCTTTATCACAGCCAACCCCGTCTCCCCATGGATAGGCGGTAGGGACATTTCCCTGGGCAGCCTTTTCCCATTGCGCCTCGGTGGGCAACTGTGCGCCGCGCCATTCACAATATACTTTTGCCATATTCCAATCCACGTACAGGACGGGATAATTACCAAACTCAGGGTCTTGATAATAGCTGGAACGGCTGCTGGAATCTGTATTGGCTGGCGGCTGGCAAGTGCCTGCTTCCTCACAGGCTTTATAGAGAGCATTGCTTACTTCATATTTATCAATATAGTACGCATCCAAATACACAGCATGCACGGGTTGTTCAGATGGAGAGCCTGTATTACTTCCCATTGTGAAATCGCCCGCAGGCACAAGCGCCATGGACTCAATAGCAGCCGCATTCTCGCCCTCGGTTTTGGTTGAAGAAATTAAAGTGCCAACATCCACAGTACCTGTTGAGACAACTTCAGCCGTAGAGGGTGGGTCGCCGCCTGGATTCACAACATATATGATCCCTGAAATGACCAACACCGCCAGAAAAATTTGAGCGGCGAGAACAAACCATTTCTTAATATTCAAATTGGATTTTGGTGTTGGTGGTGTGCGGGTGGAATTTGGTCTGGGGTCTGAATAAAATTTATTTTTCTTGATCTGCAAAGTTGCGTCAACTTTATCTGCATGCAAACGCAAAGCTTTCATTAACTTTTCGTAACCTTTGGTTTCGAATAGATCCACCCAGTGATACATACTCAGCCCATCAGGGACTTTACACTCCCCCAATCGGGCGGGAATGATGAAAATTGTTCCCTCAGGTTTTTCACCAGCCTTATCAAGTGCAAAGGAGATTTCCTTCTGCACATATCCATCCTTATGGATCGAATTCTCAGAAAGACAAACCAGCACCACATCCGAATCACGGATCGCTTTCGGGATTTCGAGTTTCCAATTCTGACCCGGGATCAAGTTTTCGACATCCAACCAGGCATCCACACCATCAGCGGTGAGACGTTTATACAAGGAACGTACAGCAGGCTTGTCGGCGGAGGCATGGCAAAGGAATACTTTGAGGGGGCGTTTGATATCAGTCATGATGTCCCTGTACTTGAATTTTTTTGTGATTATAAGTCAATTATATTTCCCACACCTTACAAACATCTTTTTTACTTCACCCCGTCCCTGCCTCTCAATTGTACGCTGGGTTAAAAATTTTGCAATCATCCCTTATGCATCCAGAAAGCATATTCATACTATAATTCGCAACAACTATTTTTCAAGGAAAACCATGCTCATCATCGTCAGTGATCTTCACCTCGGAGACGGAACCACCGCCAACTCCATTGCACCCAGCGCATTCGAATTATTTGCAGGCCGCCTGCAAGAGACCATTCAATTTGCATCATGGCATCAGGATGGAAAATATCGTCCCATTGAAGATGTGGACATTGTGCTCATGGGCGACATTCTAGACCCGCTTCATTCCACGCTCTGGCTGGATACCATGCCCGGAGATGCAGACTACACCCGTCCATGGTCTGACCCATACAACCCATTGTATGCGGCCAAACTGCTCAAGGTGACGCGCGCGATCCTCGCAGAAAATAAAGAGACCATGCAATTATTACGCGGCTGTGCAAATGGAGAGATCCTGCAAATTGCGCCAGCCAAACAAAGTGGAACCCCAGACAATAGAACCAAAGTTCGTATTCCATTCAAAGTACGTATTCATTACATGGTTGGAAATCATGATTGGTACTACCACCTCAAAGGGGCAGACTTCGATCAGATCCGCCAGGAAATTATCGATACCATGGGTTTGCAAAACACCACTGCGCCTTTCCCGCACACCGTAGATGAAGACCCCATGCTCAAAGACCTGTTTGAAAGATACAACGTCTACGGCACACACGGTGATCTGTATGACGCCTTCAACTTCGACCGCGAAAAAGGCCGCGACTACAGCACCGTCGGCGACGCCTTCACCATGGATGTCTGCAACCGCTTCCCCGTTGAAGTGGAGAAGCGTTACAAAGACGACCTGCCGATTGATCTCGTCAATAGTCTGCGCAAGATCGCAAACATTCGTCCCACACTCGTCACGCCTTTATGGATCAGCGGACAGGTCCGCGCTCACGAGCTCTCCCCCGCGCTGGAACACAGTATCAAAAAAGCATGGGACGACATTGCCGATGAATTTCTGCAGCTCGATTATGTTCGTCAGTCAGATAAAGCCTTCAAGTTCGATATCGTGGACGCGATGCAATTGATGATCAAAATATCAGGGCATGCATCTTTTTCCACCATCGACAGCATCGTGGGCTGGGTGCATGAAAAAATGTGGGGCGGCACACATTCATTTGCGAGCCACGCCTTGAGCGAGCCCGCCTTCTTAAATGGAAATGCAAAGTTCATCGTGTACGGCCACACACATCATCACGAGATCGTCCCCTTGGATTCAACACAAAACATACAGAGCCAGCTTTACTTCAACTCTGGCACCTGGCACTCGTATTACGACCTCGCCATCAGAAACCTGAAAGAGCAAAAATTCATTCCCTATCAAGCCATCACCTACCTCACCTTTTATAAAGATGACGAACACGATGGCCGCCGTTTTGAATCATGGTCTGGAGCATACGCATAAATAAAAAAACCAGTCTTTGCGACTGGTTTTTTTATTGCAAACCTCCGCATAGTTGTGGTTAAATTCTCAAATGGACAAAGACATCCTCATCATCGGCGGCGGCCCAAGCGGACTCTCCACCGCATTACATCTGACGAAGATCGCAGCGCATCTTTCTTCCCGCATCCTGATTCTCGAAAAGGAACAGTATCCACGCCACAAGCTGTGCGCTGGCGGCCTCGTCATCGACGCGGAAAGAATCCTCGAAGGCCTCGGCCTGGACGTGCGCGAAGTTCCGCACGTGGACGTGGATACCGCCCACTTTGATTTCGCAGGCAAAGGGCTCAACGTGCGCATGCCGAAGAGACACGCCATTCGCGTCATCCGCAGAAATGAGTTTGATCACTGGCTGGCAAAAAAGGCACAGAGCAGAGGCATCAAGATTCTGCAGGGAGTATCTGTAAAAAAAGTTATTCCCAGCGAAGATGGCGTCACCGTTCAAACAGATCAGGGAGAATTTCGGGCGGGCATCGTCATCGGCGCAGACGGCTCGAACGGCATCACCCGCAAATGTATTTTTCCAAACGAACCCATTTACACGGCGCGTGTATTGGAGCTGATCACTCCGCTTGCTGAAAACGAACACAAACCAGACCACGCCTATTTTGATTTCTTTCCCGTTCCAAATAACATCGCAGGCTACACCTGGGATTTCCCCACCATCGTCAACGGCCAGCCCATGCGCTGTTGGGGCATCTACGATACGAATGTCCTCGCAGACCAAAAACGCCCTGCGTTGAAACAACCACTCGCCGAGGAGATGCAGCGTCACGGTCTCGACCTGCAAGACTATGAACTTAAGGGACATCCCATCCGCTGGTACAATCCACGCAACAAAACATCCGTGCCGCGTGTGTTGTTGGTGGGCGATGCCGTCGGTGCGGATTCTATCTTCGGCGAAGGCATCAGCATTGCACTGGGCTATGGAGCCGTGGCCGCGCAGGAAATAGCGGAGTCTTATCAGCGTAACGAATTTTCATTCCGCGGATACAAGCATCGGCTCGCGCGAAGCGGGCTTGGTCAAACTTTACTGGCACGCTGGGTCATCACCTACATTATCTATCCCATCAAATGGAAGTGGTTTCAGATCCTGCTGTGGAGAATCCTACAGCCCATCGTTTTGTTCGTGGCCTGGGTATTCGTTTTGAATTGGAGCAAAAGACTTAAATGATCGCAGGCCTGGATGGGTTGCGCGCTGTCGCGTTTTTGATCGTATTCTTTTTTCACACCCGCAACCTGCCCTTTGGCTGGCTGGGCGTGCAATTGTTCTTTGTG